>JBATJF010000132.1:0-25495 GCA_049668345.1 Gammaproteobacteria bacterium | reverse complement strand
CGCACCAGCTCCAGCGTCGCGGCCGGCAGCGGGTGGCCGTGGGCGTCGTAGGCCGCACCGCCCACCGGCGCGTGCCCGAGTTCGGCATCCAGACCGGATTCTGAACCCAGCACGGCCAGCACCTTTTCCGCCTCGGCCACGATCTCCGGGCCGATACCGTCACCGGGTAATATTGCTAATTTATACATAATCCAGTTAGTTGCAGTATTTTTCAGGAATCAATATTAAACAACCAGGGCGCCTGCCCGCGACGCTGCGCCTCGAACGCACGTATCGCGTCGGCATGCTGCAGGGTCAGGCCGATATCATCCAGCCCGCGTATCAGGCAGTCCTTGCGGAAACCGTCCACTTCGAAGGCGATCTCTCCCTGGTCGGGCGTGCGGATCGTCTGGGCGGGCAGATCGACTTCCAGCGCATAGCCCGGCGTCGCCTCGGTCGCACGGAACAGACGGCTGACCGTATCAGCAGCCAGCACGATGGGCAGCACGCCGTTCTTGAAACAGTTGTTGAAAAAGATGTCGGCGAAGCTCGGTGCGATTACCACGTGCAGGCCATAATCCAGCAACGCCCATACCGCGTGCTCACGCGATGAACCGCAGCCGAAGTTTTCCCTGGCCAGCAGTATACGGGCACCCTGGTAGCGCGGGTGATTCAGTACGAAATCCGGATTCAGCGGTCGCGTGCTGTTATCCCTGCCCGGCTCGCCATGATCCAGGTAGCGCCATTCGTCGAACAGGTTCGGCCCGAAACCGCTGCGCTGAATCGACTTCAGGAACTGCTTGGGGATGATGGCATCGGTATCGACGTTGGGCCGGTCCAGCGGCGCCACGATCCCTGCTACGACGGTGAATTTCTCCATGGTTCGGTCCCGGGCTAGTCCGTGTCGGTGCAAACGTTGGCAAAATGGCCGGTCACGGCAGCCAGCGCGGCCATGGCCGGGCTGACCAGGTGCGTGCGTCCACCCTGCCCCTGGCGTCCCTCGAAATTCCGGTTCGAGGTCGACGCGCAGCGCTCACCGGGCTGCAGGCGGTCGGCGTTCATCGCCAGGCACATCGAGCAGCCCGGCTCGCGCCACTCGAAGCCGGCCGCCCTGAAGATGACATCCAGCCCCTCGGCCTCGGCCTGGCGCTTCACCAGGCCGGAACCCGGCACCACCAGCGCCTGCTTGACGCCCTGTGCCACCCGGCGGCCACGGATGACGCTTGCTGCGGCACGCAGGTCTTCGATGCGCGCGTTGGTACAGGACCCGATGAACACGTGATCGGGGCGGATAGCGGTGATCGGCATGCCAGGCTGCAGGTCCATGTAGGCCAGTGCCTTGCGCATGCTCTCGGCCTTGACACCGTCGGGTTCGCTGTCGGGATCGGGGACAACGCCGTCGACGGACGCCACCATTTCCGGCGAGGTACCCCAGGTCACCTGAGGGGCGATCGCGGCGGCATCCAGCACCACGGTCTGGTCGAACACCGCGTCGGCATCGCTGTGCAGGTCGCGCCAGGCTGCCACGGCCTGGTCCCACTGCGCACCACCGGGGGCATACGGGCGGTTCTTCAGGTAGTCGATGGTGGTGTCATCCACTGCCACCATGCCGGCACGCGCACCGGCCTCGATGGCCATGTTGCAGACCGTCATGCGGCCCTCCATCGACAAATCCCGGATGACGCTGCCGCCGAACTCGATGGAATAACCGGTGCCGCCGGCAGTGCCGATGCGGCCGATGATGGCCAGCACGACGTCCTTGGCGGACACACCCGGCGCGAGGGTGCCGTCAATGCGCACCAGCAGCGTCTTCGTCTTGCGCAGGATCAGGCACTGGGTGGCCAGTACGTGCTCGACATCGGAGGTGCCGATGCCGAACGCCAGTGCGCCGAACGCACCGTGTGTCGAGGTATGCGAGTCACCGCACACCACGGTCATGCCCGGCAGCGTGGCACCCTGCTCCGGTCCGATCACGTGCACGATGCCCTGGCGCGGATCATTCATGGTGAATTCGGTGATGCCGAACTCCGTGCAGTTGCGGTCCAGTGTCTCCACCTGCAGGCGAGATACCGGGTCGGCGATTCCCGCACTGCGATCGGTAGTGGGCACATTGTGGTCGGGCACTGCGAGAATCGAACGGATGCGCCACGGCACGCGCCCGGCCAGGCGCAGTCCCTCGAAGGCCTGCGGTGAGGTAACCTCGTGCACCAGGTGCCGATCGATGTAGATCAGCGCCGTGCCATCGGCCTCCTGGCGCACGCAGTGCGCATTCCAGAGCTTGTCGTACAGGGTGTTGCCGGACATCGAATCAATACCGCAGTCGGGACCAGTTAAAACGCTGGATTATATTAGGATAGACCGGTGGAAGTCATCCATGCGCTACAGCTGCTCTCCGGGACGCATGCCGAACAGTACCACGAACACACTCACCAGGCTGACGCCTGCCGCCAGCAGGTACATGGATTGCGCGCCCATGCCGGTCCACAGGTAGCCGCTGATCAGGCTGCCGACCGCACCGCCGGCACCGAAACTGATACTGCTGTACAGCGCCTGGCCACGCCCCTGGTGGGCGCCGGTAAACAGCCGGTGCACCATGTAGATGGCCACGGCGTGATACAGGCCAAAACTCGCGGCATGCAGGGTCTGCGCCAGCAACATGAGCGGCAGCCGGTCGGCAAAGCCGGCGATCAGCAACCAGCGCACCGTGGTCAGCGAGACAGCGGCCAGCAGCAGGCGGCGCGCGCCGAAGCGCGGCAAGAGGCGCGGCATGATCAGGAAGACGCCGATTTCCGCCACCACACCCAGCGCCCAGAGCTGGCCGATCAGGGCCGTCGAGTAGCCGTAGCTCTCCAGGTAGATGCTGAAGAAGGCATAGTACGGGCCGTGGCTGGCCTGCACCAGGAAACACACCGCGAGCAGTGCCAGCACCACCGGGCGGCGCAGCACGTCACGCAGGCGCGCCTGGTCCAGCGGCAGATGGCCGGCGGCGGATTCCGGCACGACCAGGCTGCTCAGCCAGATCAGGATGAACACCACGGCCAGCACCTGCGGCAAGCGGTGGGTGCCATACATGTCGAGCATCGGACCCAGCGCCGCCACCGTGATAATGAAACCGACCGAGCCCCATAGACGGATGCCGCTGTAGCGATGCGTTTCACCGCCCAGGTGATTCATGGTGGTGGCCTCGAACTGCGGAAGCGCGGCGTTCCAGAAAAAACTGAACGCGATCATGACCAGCGCCAGCCACCAGAAACCATTAGCGAAGAACACACCCGTGAAGCTCAGTGCCGCCAGCAGCGAGGCACTGCGCACGATGGTCATGCGATGGCCGGTCAGATCGGCGATCCAGCCCCAGACGTTGGGCGCCACGATCTTGGTCGCCATGAGGATGGCGATCAACTGACCAATCTGGGTGACGGAAAAATCGAGCGACTTGAGATACAGCCCCCAGTACGGCACCAGGGCACCGAGCGAGGCGAAATAAAACAGGTAAAAACCGGACAGCCGCCAGTAGATCATGGCATGGGGCAATACGTTCCGCCGAGACGTCTAATCAGCAGCGCTTGCCGGCACGGCCGGCGTGGTCGAAGTGACGTCCTGGTTCTGCGCACGGTGTCTCAGGACATGGTCCATCAGCACTATGGCCAGCATGGCCTCCGCGATCGGCGTGGCACGAATACCGACACAGGGGTCATGCCGCCCCGTGGTAACCACCTCGACCGGCCGGCCCTCGACATCGATCGTGCGACCCGGGATGCGGATACTCGAGGTCGGCTTGAGGGCAATACTGGCGAGGATGTCCTGGCCACTGGAGATGCCACCCAGCACACCGCCGGCATGATTGGAGAGGAAGCCGTGCGGCGTGATTTCGTCACGGTGGGCAGTCCCTTTCTGCTCGACGCAGTCAAAACCGGCGCCGATTTCGACGCCCTTCACGGCATTGATGCTCATCATCGCGTGGGCGATGTCGGCTTCCAGGCGATCGAAGATCGGCTCGCCCAGGCCGGCCGGGACCCCGCTCGCGACCACGTTGATCCGCGCGCCGATCGAGTTGCCCTCCTTGCGCAGGGCGTCCATGTAGTCCTCAAGTTCACCGACCCGCGCGGGGTCCGGTGCGAAAAACGGGTTCTGCCCGACCGCCTCCCAGTCCTTCAGTTCGAGCCGGATGGGCCCGAGCTGGGCCAGGTAACCGCGGATCCTGATGCCATAGTGCTCGCGCAGGTATTTTTTCGCGATCGACCCGGCCGCCACGCGCATCGCGGTTTCGCGCGCCGAGGAACGGCCACCGCCGCGGTAATCGCGCAGGCCGTATTTCTGCTGGTAGGTATAGTCGGCATGGCCGGGCCGGAAGCGGTCCATGATGCCGGTATAGTCCTTGGACTTCTGGTCGGTATTCTGAATCAGCAGGCCGATCGGCGTGCCTGTGGTGCGGCCCTCGAACACGCCGGAGAGGATCTGCACGGCATCGGCCTCGCGGCGCTGGGTGGTATGGCGGGACTTGCCCGGCTTGCGGCGGTCGAGGTCGGTCTGCAGGTCGGCCTCGGAGAGCTCCAGCCCCGGCGGGCAGCCGTCGACGATGCAGCCCAGGGCCGGCCCGTGACTTTCGCCAAACCCTGTTACGACAAACAGTTTTCCGAAGCTGTTACCAGACATCGCAATATTGTAACGAGTCTTGTCGCGGGCGTCGCCACTTTCTTGCCGGCAGGCCAGGCGGTGCGCTGCGGCCGACCGCAGCACGCAGCAGGTTAAAGCCCTGTACGTCGCGACCGATAGGGTTTGTGTCCTTGTCTCAATTGAACTTCAGGAGCGCACCGTGGCACAACCGCACACACTCAGGGGCTCGCAGGTGGGTAACTATCTCGGCCAGCCGATCTTCGAAACCATCACGTCGCGGAACGGGACCTACATTTTCGACCGTATCGCGGAAAATATCGATGGCGAATACCCGCTCGACCAGCTGAAAGAAGACGAGTTGCTGATCAGGCCGGGCCTGATCTACCGTCCCGCACGCTGACTTCAGTCCGCACTGATATCCAGGCCCTCCCGGTGGGTCTCGTTGATCGTGTACAGCAGGCGGATGCACGGCAGCTCCTTGTCCGTGTATTTCTTCACGACGCGCATGAATGGCAGGTCATGCCGGCCGAACTGGTAACTGCCGTCGGCCATTGCAGCGCGCATAGCGCGCAACTCCTTCAGCAACACCTCGACGTAACCGAGATTGTGCTCGACTTCGTCGATGTCGAAGCCCGCCGCTTCGATAATATCCTCAAGCTCGAGGATCGCCTGCCTGACCAGCGCGGCATATGCCTGCGCTGTACCGGGTCGTGTACTCATGCTGGTGTCTACCCCGTCTGTTTATCCCGGTCACTCCCGCGCCCGGCGACTGCCTGATCGAATACCGTCCGGTACTGTTCCAGCTGCTTGCGTTCCAGCAGAAATACCCCGTCACCGCCAAAGGCGAATTCCAGCCACATAAACGGGACATCCGGGAATCGCGCCGTCAGGATGTCCTGGGTATTGCCGACCTCGACGACCAGGATGCCAGTCGCCGTCAGGTGAGACACCGCGTCGCACAGGATACGCACCACGATATCCAGCCCGTCGTCCCCGGCTACCAGCCCGAGTGCCGGCTCGTGCAGGAACTCCGCGGCCAGCCCCTGCATCTCCGCGTGCGGTACGTAGGGCGGGTTGGATACTATGATGTCATAGTGCCGGCCATCAAGGGCCGAGAACACATCGGACTGCAGCACATCGACACGCCGCCCCAGGTCATGCCGCTCGACATTGCTCCGGGCCACCGCCAGTGCATCGCTTGACAGGTCGGTCAGGGTAACGTGCGCCTGTGGAAAATAATGCGCGCAGGCAATGCCGATACAACCGCTGCCGGTGCACAGGTCCAGGATCTGCCCCACCCCGGCCGGGTCCACCCAGGGCGTGAACTGCGCCTCGATCAGCTCGGCGAGCGGCGAGCGTGGCACCAGCACCCGTTCATCGACATGGAACGGCAGCCCGGCGAACCAGGCCTCCCCGGTCAGGTAGGCCGCCGGCTTGCGGCTCGCGACGCGTTGTTCCAGCAGGTCGATGGCCCGGGTCCGCTCGCCAGCGCCCAGCTCGCGATCGAGCACCTCATCGGGCTGCTCGTGGCCGATCTGCAGGGCATACAGCACCAGGCACGCGGCCTCGTCCAGCGCATTGTCGGTGCCGTGATAATAACCGAGGTCCGAGGCCTCGAAATAAACGGCGCCGCAGCGGATGAGATCACGCGCGGTCTGTGCGGTATTCAGGGCGTCGTGACTGAGGGATACGCGCAAATCTGCTGCTGTCATGATGTATCGCTGCTGGCTCTGTGGAATAATCGCGGCCCATGAACAACTTCAGCAATCCGGGCCGCATCCTGATGGCGGTGATTATAGCCGCAATTGCCGTTGGCGCCGGCATCTGGGCGGCACGCGCCTTGCTCGAGCCACCCGCTCAGGTCGGCACCCTGTCCGCGACCCGCTTTCCGGTCGCGCGCCCCCTGCAGGCGTTTGAGCTGGTCGATCATAACGGCCAGCGCTTCGACAACCAGGCCCTGCAGGGGCACTGGACCTTCCTGTTCTTCGGCTATACCCATTGTCCGGATGTCTGCCCGACCACCCTGTCGGTGCTCAACACGGTCGCGCAGCGGCTGGCCGACAGCGGCGCCAGCGCGCGCTTCGCCTTTATCACGGTCGACCCGCAACGCGACACACCGGAACAACTGGCCCGCTACGTTACCTATTTCAATGGCGATTTCATCGGCGTCACCGGCAAGCCGGACGCCATCGAGCATCTCACCAAGCAGCTCGGCGTGCTGTTCATGCAGGTCAGTAACGACCCCAACCCGGACAGCTACCTGGTCGATCATAGCGCCAGCGTATTCCTCATCGACCCGCACGGACGCTACCAGGCCGTGTTCACGCCGCCGCTGGATGCCACCGCCATCAGCACGGATTTCCACAAGCTACTCGAGGCCTCTTCATGAAAACAGTCTGGACCGCAATCCCTCTTGGTGGATTCCTGCTGTGCTGGTCTCTTGCGGGACTGGCACATGCCGATACCACCTTGCAGGTAACCGATCCCTGGATCCGGGAAGCACCGCCCGCGGCCAGCGTGCATGCGGGCTACATGACCCTCGTGAATACCGGCGCCGGGGCCATACTGATCGATTCGGTCAGCAGTCCGGACTTCGAGGGCGCGGAAATCCACCGCAGCTGGGTCGAGGAGGGTGTCGCGCGCATGCAGCCGGTGCGGCAGCTCGAGGTGCCGGCAACCGCGACGCTGGCACTGGAGCCCGGCAGTTATCACCTGATGCTGTTCGACGCCCGGCGTGCATTGCAGGAAGGTGACAGCGCCACCCTGTTGCTGCACCTGTCCGATGGCACCTGCATCCGCGTGACCGCCCCGGTCAGGCGCAGCACCGGCAGTGAACATCACCACCACTAGCCGGAGTTTCGCTGCATGACCGACCGCAAGGCCAGCCTGCCGGACAAGCTCAAGTCCTGGCCGCTGGCACTGCTGCCCCACCAGCTGCTCTCGCACGCGGTACGCCGTGCCACGCGCTGGCGCGCGCCGTGGTGGAAAAACCTGCTGGTCCGGACTTTTATCCGCCACTTCCATGTTGACATGAGCGAGGCGGAACAGCCGGATCCCGGCGCCTATGCAGACTTCAACAGCTTTTTCACGCGTGCCCTGCGCCCCGGCGTGCGTTCGCAGCCGGACGATGCAGCCGCCATCGCCTGCCCGGTCGACGGCCGGGTCAGCCAGGCTGGCGCGATCACGGGTGACCGGGTACTGCAGGCCAAGGGACATGACTACTCGCTGACGGCCCTGCTCGGCGGCGATCCGGCCCGCGCCGCAGCGTTTGCCGAGGGTCAGTTTGCCACGCTTTACCTCTCGCCGCGGGACTACCACCGCATTCACATGCCCTGCTCCGGCACGCTGCTCTCGACCACCTACGTGCCGGGGCGCCTGTACAGCGTGGCGCCGCATACCACGCGGGCTATCCCCGGGCTGTTCGCGCGCAACGAACGCCTGGTCGCACTGTACGACACGCCCACCGGTCCGATGGCCATGGTGCTGGTCGGGGCGATCTTCGTGTCCTGCATGGAAACCGTGTGGGGCGGTATCGTCAACCCGCGGCATGGCATGGCGATGCAAACCACGCGCTTCGATACACCCGGCAGTGTGCCGGTCCAGCTCGGGCGCGGCGCCGAAATGGGGCGTTTCAACATGGGATCCACCGTGATCCTGGTCTACGGCCCGGGACAGGTGGCCTGGGCGGAGTCCCTGTCTCCCGGACGGGCCGTCCGGACAGGCCAGGTTATCGGCCACTCCCTGCCCGGATAACGTCACTTCCTGTTAACCAAACCCGTAGTTCCGCGTTAGCTGTCATTGAGACAACCAACACAGGAGCTGCATCATGAAAATCCGGTCACTCATCAGTTCGACGCTGCTGGCAGCCAGTCTGGGACTTGGCATCAATGCCCCGGCACAGGCGGAGCACGGTAAATTCTCGCAACGGTTGTATGATCGGCATGATTCCTGCCCGATACATGACCGCCATCGTCACCACGGCAAGCATAATCACCACAGATATCTGAAAACCAACTGGAGGCTGCGCAGCTGGCGCCATCACGACAACGACGGCCACGACCGGCGCCATGATGGCCGGGGTCGCGATTATGACAGGCACCATGACGACCGGCACCGTGCTGACCGGGGTCGCGATTATGACAGGCACCATGACCATGACAGGCAGCGCCGTCACTGAGACTCGCACCCGTCGTGCTTCGGGTATAATCGATGCCGAAAGCGGCCATACGTCGATGCAGGGACGCATTGGCGGAGCGGCCGTTACCTGGCCGGTGCTGACGCGCGTCTACAGTCTGCACGAAACCGGCAGACCCACCACCCCGGGGACAGCCTTGGACAGATCGGCCGATAATAACCAGGCACTGGAGTCATTCTTTGTCGAGCAGGAGGACAAGGCATTCTATGTTGCCTACGCGGCGCTCTGGGACAGGGAAGCGGCCATGGATGCTGTCCAGGACAGCATGCTGCGCCTGGTCCAGTATTACCGGCACAAGCCGGCGGAGGAATGGCCGGCCCTGTTCCGCACCATCCTCAACAGCCGGATCAACGACGTGCGTCGCAAGCGGCTGCTCGAGCAGGGCAAACACAAGCTGGTATCGCTGACCGGCCTGTTTCGCGGCAACCGAGAGGATGAGCACGACAACACTGAATACGAGCTGCCGGCGCAGGAACGCGATGACGGGGTTAGCGCCCCGGAGGTCGAATACATTGCGCAGGAACTCAGGCAGCAGGTCGCGCAGGCCCTGCAAGCCCTGTCGGAAAGACAGCGCCAGGTCTTCATTCTGCGCGAATGGCGTGGTATGAGTATTAACGAAACGGCCACGACGCTGGGCTGCTCGGAAAACACCATCAAGCAGCACCACTTTCGGGCCATGCGTGAACTGCGCAAACAACTGGCGGAGGTATGGGATTATGCACAGCCAACAACATCCTGACCGGGAACAACTGGATCGCCTGCGTGCCGGCCTGCTGGATGACACGCCGCAGGACAAGGCCCTGCTGGAAGCACATCTCGCAGCGTGCGAGGCCTGCCGGGCACAATTCGGCAGCTGGGAACAGCTCGGGCCCGGTGCACTGGGCCCGGACCTCGAACCCGCCGCGCTCGGACGTGACCTGCGTGCCGCCAGAATGCGCGCCCTGGACAGCAGCACGCCGCGCCACCGCCATGCCTTCGCACCCTACGCGACGGCCGCCCTGTTGCTGATTGCCGTCACGGTCGGGATCTGGACCGGCCAGCACTGGCTGCAGCCACAACAGCCACAGCTAACCGCCCAGGCACCGCATGAAGTGCCCGATATCTACGAGGACCTGGACTTCTATCTCTGGCTGGCGGGCCAGCAGGACACCGAATCCGAGACACACAGCGATAACCCGAACAACACCTGACATGAAAGCACGCAACGTCATCAGCGCCGCCATCCTCGCCCTGTATCTCGCCGGCGGGATGCAACCCGTACAGGCCGACAACGATATTCCCTGGAACAGTCTGAGCCGGAGCGAACAGTCCCTGCTCATGAAACACCAGGGTGAATGGACGAGCCTGAGTGGCAAGGAACAGCGCCGGCTGGTGAGTGGCGCGAGAAAGTACCTGGAGTTGCCGCCCGACCAGCGCAAGGCGGTCGAGGACAAGCGCAACCAGTACAAACGCATGTCCCCCGAAGAGCGGGAACAACTGCGCGACAGGTACAGCAAGCAGAAGAAATACCGCTAGCGCGCACCGTGGAGAGGGCCGGCGATACCGCGGGCCGGCCATCTCTGGTATGCTTCGCTGCCATTTTCACGGGCACGCAGGCGACGCCATCATCATGCAACCCATGCTCAACATCGCGGTTCGCGCCGCACGCAATGCAGGCAATATCATCGTCAGGAGCCTGGACCGTCTCGACAGCCTTGCCATACACACCAAGGACCGCAACGATTTCGTGACCGAGATCGACCGGCATGCGGAACGCGAAATCATCGGCACCCTGCGCAAGGCCTTTCCCCGGCACAGCATCCTGGCCGAGGAAAGCGGTGCGCACGACGGTGACGAATACCAGTGGATCATCGACCCGCTCGACGGGACGACCAATTTCCTGCACGGATTCCCGCATTTCGCCGTCTCGATCGCCCTGCGCCACCGCGGCAGACTGGAGCAGGCGGTGATCTACAATCCACTGAGCCAGGAACTCTTCACGGCCTCGCGCGGAGCAGGCGCACAGCTCAATGACCGGCGGATTCGCGTCAGTTCACGCAAGAGCCTGGACGGTGCCCTGCTGGGTACCGGCTTCCCCTTCAAGACCCAGCAGTATCTCGACCCCTACCTCGATATGTTCCGCGCCCTGTTTCCGGAAACTGCCGGCATTCGACGTGCCGGCTCGGCGGCACTCGACCTGGCGTTTGTTGCCGCCGGCAGGCTCGACGGCTTCTGGGAAATCGGCCTGAATATCTGGGACATGGCGGCCGGTGTCCTGCTGATCCAGGAAGCCGGTGGTCTGTGCAGCGATTTTGTCGCCGGTCACGACTACCTGGAGAACGGCAATCTGGTAGTTGGCAATCCGAAAGTGTTTGCCGAAATCCTCAAGGCCATCCGGCCGCACGTAACGCCCGAACTCGCCGCCCGTCACCTGCCCCTGCACCCGACCTGACGCAGGTCACGCTGCCTGCAGCCGTCCTGCTCAAGCACCGCATACCGGTGCCGATGCCTTCAGGAACGGGGCCGATGTTGTGGTTGTGGCTGAACCTGAAGCGGAATCGGACCGAGCGAGGTAGCCGGTATGCAGAACAGACAACAGGACAGAAGAATCAACGGCGCGGCACTGGAATTGATCATGCAGGATGTGCTGAGTGGGATGCAGGACTTTACCCGCGACGCCTGTTGCGGATGTCCTGCGACAGGCCTGGAAATTCTCGGTGTGGAGGACGCCGGCAATGCAGCGGTCCGGACCGCACAGGTGCTGCCTTTCCCGGCAGCACGCGGCAATATCTCCGGGGACTGAGCCGCTTACCCGGCTGCCTGCCGGATCAGGGTTCCGCCCCGGCACTGCCCTCCTCCGGCGGCTTGCTGACCATCAGGTCAGCCTTGCTCACACCCAGCGCCAGGGCGATCGCGCTTGCCACGTATACCGACGAATAGGTGCCTACCAGGATGCCCAGGATCAGCGCCAGGGAGAAGTTATGGATCGTTTCTCCGCCAAAATAGTACAGCGCCGCCAGCACCAGCAATGTCGTCAGGCCCGTCATGATGGTTCGTGACATGGTCTGGTTGATGGCGGTATTTATAATATCGTATGAGCTGGCCTTGCGGATGCGGCGGAAATTCTCTCGAATACGGTCATAGACCACGATGGTGTCATTGAGCGAATAACCGATCACCGCCAGTATGGCCGCCAGGACCGTCAGGTCGAATTCGTACTGCAAGAACGAGAAAATACCCAGAATGATTACCACGTCGTGCGCGGTGGCTATGATGGCCCCCGGGGCAAAACGCCACTGGAAGCGCACGATAATATAGATAAAGATGCCGATCAGGGCATAGAGCATCGCCAGGCCGCCCTGCTCCGCCAGTTCCTTGCCGACCTGCGGACCGACGAATTCCACGCGGCGCATTTCGACGGCCGGGTTCTGTACCCGCAGGGCCTGCATGGCGGTCTCACTGAGTTGCGCGCTTTCCTTGCCGGTTTCCGGGGCGAGCCGGATCAGCACGTCGGTGGAGGTACCGAAATGCTGCGCCTCGGCCTGCGGGAATCCGCCTTCGGCCAGCGTAGTGCGTATATCCTCGAGCACCACCGCTTCCGGGTAACTGACCTCGAGCAGGGTACCACCGGTGAAGTCGATACCGAAGTTCAGCCCGCGCGTGGCCAGCGACCAGACCGTCAGCAGCACCAGCAGGATGGATGTCACGCCAACGATATAGCGTATCTTCAGGAAATCGACGTGATAGGTTTTCTTGAACAATTCCATGATAGTTGTCCTCGCGCCGCCTAGATCATGAGCCGGGCGTTGCGGCGCCCGCCGTACAACATGTTGATGACCGCGCGCGTTCCCATGATCGCGGTGAACATGGAGGTGAGAATGCCGATGGAGAGCGTCACGGCGAAGCCCTTGACCGGGCCGCTACCGAAACTGAGCAACACGACAGCGGCGATCAGAGTGGTGATATTGGCATCGGCAATGGTCGAGAAGGCCTTCTCGTAGCCGGCCTGGATACTGGCCTGCGGGCTGTTGCCGTTGCGCAGTTCCTCCCGGATGCGCTCGAAGATGAGCACGTTTGCATCGACCGCCATACCCACGGTAAGAACGATACCGGCGATACCCGGCAGCGTAAGCGTTGCCTGCAGCATCGACAGCACGGCCACGGTGAGTACCACGTTCAGGGCCAGCGCCAGGTTCGCGACCACGCCGAACACACGGTAGTACGCCGCCATGAATACCAGCACCAGGCAGAAGCCGATCAGCACCGACTTGAAGCCCTGCTCGATATTGTCCTTGCCCATGCTCGGTCCAACGGTGCGTTCCTCGATAATCTCGATCGGCGCAGCCAGTGCACCTGACCGGAGTACCAGCGCCAGCTCATGCGCCTCTTTCGGACTGTCCAGCCCCGTGGTCTGGAAACGCTTGCTGAACACCTCGCGGATGGTCGCGACACTGACGACCTCCTCGACCTTGACGGCCTTCTTGACCGGCACGCCGTCGACCAGCACGGTTTCCGTGCGGTTTTCGATAAATACCACGGCCATGGGCTTGCCGACGCTCTCCTTGGTGAACTTCAGCATGCTCCTGGCACCCTTGGCGTCCAGGGTGACTGACACCATCGGTGACCCGCTTTGCGGATCGAAGCCGGAGCGGGCATTGATGATCTGGTTGCCGGTCGCGATGACCGATTTTTTCAGCAGTACCGGGGTGCCATCGCGCTCGTAGTACAACCGCGATCCCGCCGGAACCTTGCCGGCCACGGCCCGCTCGACGTCATGGTCGACATCCACGGCACGGTATTCCAGGGTTGCCGTGGCACCGAGAATACGCTTGGCCTGGGCGGTATCCTGCACGCCGGGCAACTGCACGACGATACGCTGGCTGCCCTGCTGCTGGATGACGGGCTCGGCAACACCGAGCTCGTTGACGCGGTTGCGCAGGGTCAGGATATTCTGCTGCAGCGCAAAATCCTGGATTTCCCTGACCTCCTGCTCCGGCGGCCTGACCCTCAGGCCGATCTTGCCTGCCGCGTCCAGGGGCTCGACGACCAGCGCGGGAAAATCCTTTTTGATGGCAGTGCGCGCCGTATCGGCATCCTGCTGCTCCCTGAACTCGATACGTACCGAGGATTGCTCCGGGCGCAGCACGGTATAGCGCAACTTTGCCTCTCGCAGCAGGGTGCGAAAGTCGCTCGCGTAGCTTTCGAGCGCCTGCTTGAAGGCCGCGTCCATATCCACCTCGAGCAGGAAGTGCACGCCGCCGCGCAGGTCCAGGCCCAGGTACATGGGCCGGGCGTTCAGGCTTTGCAGCCAGGCAGGTGTGGTCGGCGCCAGATTGAGTGCCACAATATAGTCGTTGCCGAGCATCGCCTTGATGAAATCAACCGCTTTCAGCTGGGTCTCGGTATCATCGAAGCGCACCAGTATCCGGCCGGCGTCGAGATCCGCCTGTTTCACCGCAATGCCGGCCTTTTCCAGCGTGGCGGTTACACTGCGGATCACCGATTCATCGACCTCGGCCCTGCGCGTACCGGATATCTGCAGGGCAGGATCCTCGCCATACAGGTTGGGCAATGCATAGATCGTACCCACCACCAGGACAACGATGATGAGCAGGTATTTCCAGAGCGGGTACCGATTCATAGTATTCAGTTTCCTGTGCGGCCCTACAGCCCCTTGATGGTTCCCTTGGGCATGAGGTTTGCGACTGCATGACGCTGCACCTTGACGGTGACACCTTCGGTAACATCCAGTTCGATGAAATTGTCGCCCACTTTCGAGATACGGCCCAGCAGGCCGCCGTTGGTGACCACCTCGTCACCCTTGGCCAGGGCCTGGACCATCGTCTTGTGCTCCTTCGCCTTCTTGGTCTGCGGACGAATCAGCAGAAAGTAGAATACGACAAAGATAAAGATCAGCGGCAGAAAACTCATCAGGGCGTCACCCTGGCCCTGCGGCGCCGCCGCCAGTGCGTCAGTTATAAAGAAATCCATGGCTGCTCCTCAAAATCATGCGGTTCCGTTCGTCCGGAGGCGGCACCTGCTCATGCCGGCGACCGGTCAAACCAGCGCATTATGACACAGCGTCGCGCCCGGCGTAAAAATCCCTGCGGAACGCATCCAGGGCCTGCCGTTCGATGGCCGCCCTCAGGCCGGCCATCAGGTCCTGGTAATAGGTCAGGTTATGGATGGTGTTCAGCCGCGCGCCCAGGATCTCGTTGCACTTGTCCAGGTGGTGGAGGTAAGCCCGGCTGAAATTCCGGCAGGTATAACAACGGCATGAGTCATCCAGCGGTCTTGTGTCCGTGCGGTTTGCGCTGTTGCGTATCCTGACCACGCCGTTGCGCACATACAGGTGGCCATTGCGTGCATTGCGCGTGGGCAGGACGCAGTCGAACATATCGATGCCGCGCCAGACGGCCTCCACGATATCCCCGGGCGTCCCCACGCCCATCAGGTAGCGCGGCGCCGTGGCGGGCATCTGCGGCATGATCCGCGCCAGCACGGCCTCGCGCTCCGCCTTGCCCTCGCCGACTGACAGCCCGCCCAGCGCATAGCCGTCGAAACCGATATCCACCAGCCCGGCCAGCGATTCCGCACGCAGACCGGGATACATCCCGCCCTGCACGATCCCGAACAGGGCGGCGGGATTGTCGGCGTGCGCGACGCGGCTGCGCCGCGCCCAGCGCAGCGACAGCTCCATCGACTGCCGCGCCTCGTCCTCGGTCGCCGGGTACGGGGTACATTCGTCGAAGATCATCACGATATCGGCGCCCAGTTCGCGCTGCACCTGCATGGACTCCTCGGGCCCGAGGAACACCTTGTCCCCGTTGACCGGTGAGCTGAAGGTCACGCCCTGCTCGGTAATCCTGCGCAGGGCGCCCAGGCTGAATACCTGGAAGCCGCCGGAATCGGTCAGGATGGGTCCGTCCCAGTGCATAAAATCGTGCAACGTGCCGTGCTGGCGGATGATACCGGTGCCGGGCCGCAGCATCAGGTGAAAGGTGTTGCCGAGAATGATTTCGGCGCCGGTGGTGCGTACTTCCTCGGGCGTCATCGCCTTGACCGTGCCATAGGTGCCCACCGGCATGAATGCCGGTGTTTGCACCGTGCCGCGCGCGAACCCGAGTGTCCCGCGCCGCGCCGCGCCGTCAACATGGGTCGTGGTGAAGTTCACGCCTCGCCAGGCTCCGCAGCCACCGCATCCCGGGCCGCTATGAACATGGCGTCGCCATAGCTGAAAAACCGGTACCCGTTAGCTATGGCATGCCGGTAGGCGCGCATAATGCGCGCGTGGCCGGCAAAGGCACAGACCAGCATCAGCAGGGTCGATTCCGGCAGGTGAAAATTCGTCAGCAGGGCATCCACCGTCCGGAAACGGTAACCCGGCCGTATAAACAGGGCTGTCTCGCCCTGGCCGGCTTCGAGCCGGCCGTTTCTGAATGCCGACTCCAGGGTGCGCACTACCGTGGTTCCGATGGCGATCACCCGTCCACCGCGAGCTCGCGCGGCTGCGATCCGCTCGCAGGTCGCGCTGTCGAGTTCGAAGCTTTCGCGGTGCATCACGTGCTCGTCCAGGTTGTCCACGCGTACCGGCTGGAAAGTCCCGGCACCCACGTGCAGGGTCACGAAGGCCGTCTCGATGCCCCTGTCGGCGAGCCGTTGCATGACGGCCGCGTCGAAATGCAGCCCGGCCGTCGGCGCTGCCACTGCGCCCGGCCTGTCGGCATAGACCGTCTGGTAGCGCGCATGATCCTCCGCCTCATCCGGGCGCCGGATATAGGGCGGCAGCGGTATGTGTCCGTGGGCCTCCAGCAGCTCCAGTACCCCGACACCCTCAGGAAAGGACAATTCGAACAGGTCACCGGCACGCCCCGTCACTTCGACCTCGAAGGCGTCGGCCAGGTACAGGCGGCTGCCCGCGCGTGGCGGCTTGCTGGCGCGCACGTGTGCGTGCACCTTGTGGGGAGCGACTATACGCTCCACCAGCACCTCCACGCTGCCACCGGTATCCTTGCTGCCCAGCAGTCGTGCCGGTATGACCCGGGTGTTATTGAACACCACGATATCCTCCGGCTGCAGCAGGTCCGCAAAATCGCCGAAGTGGCAATCCTCGAGCCCGTCGTTACGCGGGTCGATGCACAACAGGCGGCTGTCACTGCGAACCGGACAGGGTCGCAGCGCAATCAACTCCGGCGGGAGGTCATAGCTGAAGTCCTTACGATGCATGGCGCGGCATGTTAGCACAGGATTTTGTGCCCGCCGCTTGCCCGTATGCCCGTATTCCCCGATACTAGCGGGCCTTGCCGGCAGCATGCCTGCACCCAATGCCGAGGTGGTGAAACTGGTAGACGCACTGGACTCAAAATCCAGCGGAGGCAACTCCATGCGGGTTCGATTCCCGCCCTCGGCACCACATCACCGGCCCGGAGCGGATGTTCAGCGCGATACGGGCACCAGCCACGCAAACACGAGCGTCGCCAGCAACAACGTCAGCAGCAGCGTTCGCGTGCGGCCGGATTTTGCACTGCCATGCGGTTCCAGCCCCTGAAAACCGAACATGTAACTGTCGATCATGCGTAAGTTATCTTCGCGCCTGCGGTCAGCGCCGGCACGCCGTTCACTGGCAGCCGTATTGCACCGGTGACAGTCATCGCGCCGCCTGTCGGTGCGGCGTTCGTCGACCCGCATGCGTGCCTCGATGTAGCGCTGATAATCCTCCCAGCTGGACAGGTTCAGCATCTCGTGCGGCAGCAGGCCGGTCAGCGTCCTGGCATGCGACCAGGACAGGCGGTCCCTGCTCAGTTCGTCGTCGAGACGAATGCGGCCGAGCAGAATATAGCGGGTGACTTCTCCAGCCGGGAATGGCCCGCGTACCACGCCTTCACGGCGTGTATACCATTTTACAGTGTCTCCCTGCCGTTTCATGGGTGTGCCGCACGCGACCCTCAGTCACTCAGCCACTCACCCATGCGCGCGCGCAGGCGGATCAGCGCCTGGCCATGTATCTGGCAGACTCGCGATTCGCTGACGCCCAGGATTTCGCCGATCTCGCGCAGGTTCAGCTCCTCGTCGTAATACAGCGCCATTACCAGCCGCTCGCGTTCCGGCAAGCCCTTGATCTCGTCGGCAAGGCCCTGCTTGAAATCGCTCTTCTGCAGGTTTTCCAGGGGTTGATCGATATGTCGTCCGGACTGCGGCATTCCCTCTTCGCCCAGCATGCCGGGGTCCTCGAAACTGAAAATACGGCAACCGGTCGAGTCCTGCAGGATCTTGTGGTACTCCTCGAGGCTGATTTCCATCACCTCGGCGACCTCGACATCACGCGCATCCCGGCCCTTCTCGTTCTCTATCTTGCGCACCGCCTCGGCAACCTCCCGGGCCTTGCGATGTACCGAGCGGGGCGTCCAGTCGGTACGCCTGATCTCATCAAGCATGGCGCCGCGAATACGGATGCCGGCATAGGTTTCGAAGCTCGCACCCTGTTCGGGGTCGAATTTTCTGGAGGCCTCGATCAGCCCGATCATGCCAGCCTGGATCAGGTCGTCTGCCTGGACACTGGCGGGCAACCGGCTCATCAAATGATAGGCGATCCGCTTGACCAGTGCTTCGTGCAATACAACCAGTTCGTTGCTGGATGCAAATTCAGCTGCCGCCTTAGCTGCGTTACCTTTCATGACCTCACCTCCATATCACTGTTTTCGTTCTGAATGAGACGTTCAACAAAAAACTCGAGATGGCCGCCCGCATAGCGCTGGCGCGGCCATTTCATGATCTGCCTGGCAAGATTATTCAGTGCCATGGCGGAGCGACTGCGGGGAAACGCGCTCAGTACGGTCTGGCGCTGCGCGATCGCACGCTGCAGGCATTCATCGCGCGGCACGTAGCCGCAACACGACAGCACCATGTCGTGATTGTCGTGGAAATGCCCGAATAGCCATGCGAACAGCTCGCCAGCCTCGGTCGCGGATGCGACCATGTTCGGCAATACATGGAAACGTGCGATCCCGTGCGCCCTGTACAGCGTGTCGATCAGCGCCACCGCGTCCCTGATCGAGGCCGGCTCGTTGCAAACCACCACCACGATATCGGTCGCCGCGCGACAGAAACTGGTGACGATCTCGGAGATTCCGGTTGCCGTGTCTATAACGAGAGCATCGATCGGCTCGTCGAGGTCGCTGAATGCGCGCATCAGGCCCGTGCATTCATTCATACCGAGTTCGGCGAGCTGCTTTTCCCCGGACGCGGCGGGTATCAGCCGCAAGCCACCCGGGCCACTCGTGAGGATGTCCCCAAGCGACTTGCTGCCATTGAGCACGTCATGCAGGGTGTAGTCGACTTCGAGACCGAGCAGCGCATCGATATTCGCCATGCCGAGATCGGCGTCCAGCAACAGGGTCCGCTGTCCCTCGCTGCTCAGCGCCTGCGCGACATTGAGGGCAATGCTGGACTTGCCGATGCCGCCCTTGCCGCCGGTGAATGCGATAACCTGTACCGGCGGATGCATGGCAGGCTTGACGGGGTCACCGGTGCGGCCAAGTTTGATTTCAGCGAACTGCATGGGCTTTGCCACGACGGGTCTGGATTGAAAGAGTCATTTGCATCTGCGCTACCTGTTGCTGATTCAGGGATAAGTTCTGCATGCAACAGTGATAGCAACTTGCGTACCAACATCGCCGACAGTCGACAAACGCGCCGGTTTTCGACATAACTTAATGTATTAGAATGGAATTCTTTCTATCAGTTTGCGGGGGGATTTTTCGGAATTACGTCACACTTTTGACTTTTGAGCCGGCAGTGACGACAAAATGACTTATTGACGCCACAGCGGGGATGTCTGGCTCGCCTGGACGGCAAGTAACGGGACGGGGCAGACCGCGCTGGCAGGGCTACAGCGGCAAGCGGTCCGTGCCGGTGATAAACGAGGTGAACAGGTCTTCCGCCAGGGGACGACTGATGTGGAAACCCTGGGCTACATCACAACCCAGGCTGATCAACAGGTCCCAGGCCCTGACATTCTCGACGCCCTCGGCAACCACCTTGAAACCCAGGTTGTGCCCGAGATCGATGATGGTACGGACGATCGCAACATCCTGCTCGTCGAAGGCAATATCCATGATGAAGGACTGGTCTATCTTGAGCGTGTCGATCGGCAGGGTTTTCAGGTAGGACAACGACGAATAGCCGGTACCGAAATCATCGATGGCAATCGTGATACCCGTTTCATTCAGCCGGTTCAGCACGTCCGAGGCGCGCTCTATGTCCTGCATGAGCGTGGCCTCGGTGATTTCGATCTCGAGGCAGTCACCCTCGACATCCGCCTCGCGCAATGCCCATTTGATCTTGTCAAACAGGCGCGGATTCTGGAAAGACCGTGCTGAAACGTTCACTGACACCGGGATGTCCAGCCCCTCGTGCTTCCACTGCCGGCACTGCCGCAGTGCGGTAACGAGCACCCAGTCGGTAATCGGGGTAATCATGCCCAGCTGCTCCGCGACCGGAATGATGCGTTGCGGCATGATCGTTCCCTCGACCGGGTGATCCCAGCGCAGCAGCGCCTCGGCGCCGACAATCCTGGATGTCTGCAGTTCGATGAGTGGCTGGTAATGGAGTGCGAATTCGTTGTTGTCGATCGCCGTCTTGATCTGTCCGGAGTAATGCAATTGCTGGGCGGCAGTAACGTCGTTCGCCGGATCGTAGTACTGGTATGGCAGGCCGTTGCGTTTCGCCCTCTGCATTGCGCTCTCGGCATGGAGGAGCAGCGTTTCCTCGTTATCGCCATCGCCGGGAAAGCAGGAGATGCCCAGTGTCAGACTGACCCACAACTGCTTCTCCTTGTAGGTAAAGGGGATATCGAAGGAATCCAGTATCTTGGTGATTACCCGTTCGGTCGCTTCGTTGATATTGTGTACCGGCTGCAACAGGATGCCGAACTGGTCACCCCCCAGCCTGGACAGTGAGTCGGACTCACGCACGATTGATTTCAGGCGTTCGGAAATATTCCTCAGCAGGATATCGCCGACATTGCGGCCCAGCGTATCGTTGTACATCTTGAACTGGTTGATATCGATTGAAATCACGACGACCTGTGAACCGGGTGCACGACGCGCGGCCGCAAGGGCCATATTCAGGTGATCGGTCCACAAGGCGCGATTCGGCAGGCCGGTCAGGTCATCGGCGGTTGCCAGCTGCTGCAGTTGCCTGCGCTCCGCCACCTGCTTGTGGATGTCCTCCAGCACGCAATGCACAATTGCCGGGCGCGTCTGGCTGCCGGCAGCCGGGTACAGCGCCACCCTGTGCCAGCGTGCTTCGCTACCGGCCAGGGAAATGCGCACCTCGACCTGGCGACTGTTGCCATTGACGGCATCCTGCCAGGCAGAGAGCAGCAGCTGTCCATCGTCGGCGAGTGTATCCGGCAGGCACGGGAACGGGCAATCCATGACACAGTCGTACAGCACACGCAGGGGATAGCTTGCATAGCTGATGGTGTTTGCACGTACATCCACGCTCCACAGGTATTGCGGGATCCCGGCCAGCAGGTCCTCGACCTGGCCGAACCGGCCGGTTTCATGGGCAAGCTCTTTGTGCAGTTCGTCGCCTGCACAGGTCCAGTACCCTTCGAGCGTCAATCCCAGGTCGTGCAGCAGCATGCGGATCAGCAGGGACTCGAGGGCCTTGCGTTCCTCATCCGGCATGACCAGCGCGGGCAACAGGCTGCGCAGGTAATCAATGAACAATTGATATGCTCCGATGACCCACGCCGGCTTGATGCGATGCTCCAGATGTACCCTGCCGTTCTCCAGCAGGGCGTCCACACGATCCCTGAGGTCAGCCGAGGCGATGGAGTTCAGCAGATTCTGCAGCTCGCTACGGGCGAACAGGCCGACATCGCCGCCAGCCCGTTCATGGGCATAAAGCACATCCGCTATGTCGGGATTATCGAAAAGATAGTTGTAGAATTGTTCGGCGAAACCTGCGGCTGCCGCGCCCAGTGTTGCATGATGGGCATCAAGAAGGCTGCGATCGGTGACTGAAAGGTGAAACAGGTAATTGTAATCCTTCGCCAGCAGGTCGCGAGCGGCACGCCGGTGCAGGCTTGCTGCAGCCTGCACACCGGATCTGCGCCCCCTCTCTTTCTTCTTCACAGACATCGTGTGATTGCGGTTGGTGTTATTATCCGGATGGCAGCAAGACAGCACCGCCATCGACCGTTCCGTACACAGGCACACATCCCCATCCGTACCTGGCAATGGCGGCCGGCCGGCAACAAACAATTTCAGATGATGCGCGTGCTGCTGAACTTGTTATTCCAACGATGTTTTTATTGTCGTAAGTTTGCCTGAATCTAGCACAGGGTCGCTTGCAAATAAAGTGCGACCGCGTGGGCGGGCCGTTACCAGGGCTTATTCAGTCGGCGCAACAGGTGTGTGCGAGACAGACCGGCCTGGCGCGGTCATCAGGCCTGTCTCTGCATGCCGTACTTGCGCAGTTTTTCGACCAGCGTGGTCCTGCGCATACCCAGCCGCTTGGCTGCATGCGCAACGACACCGCCGGAATCGGCAAGCGCCTGCTTGATGTAGCTGACCTCGAGGTGGCTGAGGTGTTCCTTGAGATTCATACCAGTACGTGGCAGTCGCGGATCGAGATCATCCGCCGTCAGCTGCGATCCGACCAGCGCATCCAGGAGTTGTTCGGACGGCTCGCCATCGCTGTTGCGGAACTTTTCCGGCAGATCGCCGGCATCTACCACACCGAAAGGATGCAGTATGGCCAGTCGCTCGACAAGATTCGCCAATTCCCTGACATTGCCCGGCCAGCTGTACTGGCACAGCGCGTAGATCGCACCCGGCGACAGCCTGACCGAGCCGCGATTCTCGTACTCGATACGCCGCACCAGCTCGTTCACGAGCAGTGGAATGTCCTCCACCCGTGCCGACAGTGACGGCATCTCGATGGGAAACACGTTCAGGCGATAGAAGAGGTCTTCGCGAAACTCGCCCTTGCCAATTGCCTCTTCCAGGTTCTTGTGAGTCGCGGCAATGATGCGTACATCGGACGTCAGCGAATGATTGGAACCGACGCGTTCGAAGGTGCGTTCCTGCAGCACGCGCAGGATCTTGACCTGCATCTGCAGGGTCATGTCGCCGATCTCGTCCAGAAACAGCGTGCCACCCTCGGCCATTTCGAAGCGACCCTGCCGATCATTGATGGCACCGGTAAATGCACCTTTCTGATGACCGAACAGTTCCGATTCCAGCAAGTCACCGGGGATAGCGCCGCAGTTGACCGGCACGAACGGCTTGTCACGCCGCGAGGAAAAATAGTGAAGATTCCTGGCAACCACTTCCTTGCCGGTGCCGGACTCCCCCAGTATCAGGACGTTGGCATCGCTGTCGGCCACCTGCTCGATCAGCTTGCGCACATGCTGTATCGCCCGGCTGCTTCCAACGAGACTGCGGAACAGGTCCACCGGACGCTGGCTGGAACCGGACGTGCGCTGTGAATCAGCGAACACCTCGGCCTGGTGCAGTGCGCTGGTCAGCTGGGCATAATTCACCGGCAACTCGAGCCGGCCAAGAATGCAGGATCCCGTGTCGATGGTGACCGTGGGCTCCCTGCCCTTTCTTGACAGCAGATAGATGGGCAGGTGTTCGTCGTACTTGTGGATCTCGCCCAGCAGGCTGGAGAGCACCTGGTCGGAGCCGCAGGAACCTACCAGCACGGCGAGAATATTCGCCTCGTCGCCAGCGACCGATTGCCAGTCCGCGCAACTGGTCACCTGTAGCGGTGTGTAATTGATGAATTTGAGGACGGCTTGCAGCTCATTGCCGATCGCTTCATCAGCATCAATAACAAGTACCTTGGGTTCTGTATGCATTCGATTTTCCGCTCGAATTTCGTTATCGGCAGGGGATTATTATAAAAACCCGAGCATTATTAAAGTTATTTTTCTCCCCCTTCATATCAAGTCGATGTTAACCATGGAAGCGAGGCATGTCAAAGCAATGTCGGGTACTGCGCATACGCGCCACACGAAACACCTCAACTATCTGCACGCGACTGATTTTATCCATGTTTTTCTGTGAATCGCCGAATCGCACAGCGTGCGCCGAGCGGGTACAGGCGCCCTGACCTGGCGAAAGGTCCTCCCGCCTGCGAATACTCCGCAGGGGGCTTGCCGGGCCACTGGCTGCCGCGCACGGCTGGCGTTGCGTCGCGGAGACGGCAATCATCCGCTTTGTGCGCGATGCCGCAAAAACCGCCTCAATTCGGGCAACTCCACGGACGATAGTCCTATTGAGTCAGGCAGCTCCTCCTGGCGTGGAACTGGAATACCGACAACAATATTTTGGATTACCCATAAATGATGCCAGATCAGCACTCCGTCACACCCGATATCGACGTCCGGCGCGTCCAGCTCCTGCGGACCCGAATCGAGGATGAGGCCTATACCGTTAACCCGCAGCAAATCGCAGACAAGATCATCGACCTGGAAGCTGCACTGTTTCGCCGCCGCCCGCAGACCTCTTAACACGCCGTCAAAAACGGCTGGCGCGCACCAGGGAAAGGCACCAAACAACAACGCCCGCATCTGCGGGCGTTGTTGTTTGGTGCCCCGGAGACGACTCGAACGTCCGACCTGGCGCTTAGGAGGCGCCTGCTCTATCCAGCTGAGCTACCGGGGCGTGGATGATGTCCTGAAAGTGGTGGAGCCGAGGAGGATCGAACTCCCGACCTCTTCATTGCGAACGAAGCGCTCTCCCAGCTGAGCTACGGCCCCTCTGAATAATCTGGTGCCCGGTTATGAATCTGCAGCAGCCGTCATCCCCGGTCACTCATTCTAGCACTGGTGCAGGGGCGGCTGCCAACGGTGCGATTTCCCCCGACCTGCCGGCAAGGGCCGGGATAGGCAGCGGCCAATGACAGCCTGTTGTTTGCCGAGAAATACAGGCTACACCTTGCGTCGTGCGCTGATGACGTTGGGCAGCTGGCTGATTTTTGTCAGTACCCGGCTGAGCTGGCTGATATCCCTGATTTCCAGGGTCAACATCATGCGCGCGATGCCGTCATGTTCATCGGTCGACGTATTGGCACCGCTCAGGTTGATTTTCTCGTTGGACAGCAGAGCGGTGATATCGCGCAGCAGGCCGGAGCGATCATACGCCTCGACCATGATATCGACCTGGTAGGCACGGTCCGCTGCCAGACCCCAGTCAACCTCGATCAGGCGTGCGCGATCATCGCCCTGCAAGCGCAGTATGTTGCCGCAATCCTGCCGGTGCACGGTCACGCCTCGACCGCGCGTGATATAGCCGACGACGGGATCGCTGGGTACCGGTCGGCAACAGCGCGCCATCGTGGTGAGCAGGTTACCTACACCCTGGATGCTGATTCCTTCGTCGAGATTGTCATCCGTTCGTCTGGCGGCGCGCTGACTGCGTGGCCGCAGCACTTCGCCCTGCGGCACCAGATCGCTGACGGCATTGGCCAGCTGGGCGGTGGATACGTCTCCGCTGCCGAACGCAGCGAACATATCATCGGCCTTGCGAAAACCGAGTCGCTCGGCAATCCGGTCAACCGGCAGGCTGGACACGCCCAGCCGGTGCAGTTCGCGATCGAGGATGCCACGGCCGCCGCTGATGTTGTGTTCGTAGTCCTGGTGCTTGAACCAGGCGCGCACGCGCGATTTCGCGCGCGAAGTCACCAGGTAACCCTGATGTGTGTTCAGCC
>JBATJF010000131.1:0-2152 GCA_049668345.1 Gammaproteobacteria bacterium | reverse complement strand
ACGCCATGAGCGGGCGCGTCGCGCACGGCGACAAGCGCGGCCGCACCATCGGCTTTCCGACGGCCAATATCTTCCTGCACCGCGCCAGTTCGCCGGTGGCCGGCGTGTTTGCCGTGGAGGTCGAGGGCCTCGCGGACACGCCGGTGCAGGGGGTGGCCAATGTCGGCAGCCGGCCCACGGTCGACGGCACCCGTTCGCTGCTGGAGGTGCACCTGTTCGACTTCGAGGCAGACATCTACGGCAAATACGTGGAAGTCGGTTTCCTGAAAAAACTGCGAGAGGAGCGGCGCTTCGACTCCTTCGATGCCCTGCGCGAGCAGATCCTCGTCGATGCCGGTCAGGCGCGGGCGTTTTTCCAGGACTGAGCACGGCTTCCGGGGCATACCGTAAGTGCGCGGCACTGTCAGGCGGGGAGTTTTGGTAGAATCACGGCCGGGTGGCCGGAAAACGGTATGCAACGGATTATTAATGGTTTATAACTCGGCGCCTGGTGCGTCCCTGCGGTGTGTGTGATGTCTGATTACAAGAATACGCTCAACCTTCCCAGCACGGCCTTTCCCATGAAGGGCAACCTGCCGAGCCGCGAGCCTGAGCTTCTCAAGCGCTGGGAAGCCATGGATCTCTACGGCAAGCTGCGCGCCGCGGCAAGCGGCCGGCCGAAATTCACCCTGCACGACGGGCCGCCCTACGCCAACGGCGAGATCCATATCGGTCATGCCGTGAACAAGGTGCTCAAGGACATTATCGTCAAGAGCCGGACGCTGGAGGGCTTCGATGCCCCCTACGTGCCGGGCTGGGACTGTCACGGTCTGCCGATCGAACTGAACGTCGAGAAGAAGGTCGGCAAGGCCGGCGTGAAGGTCGATGCATCCACCTTCCGCACGGCCTGCCGCGACTACGCCGGCAAGCAGGTGGACGGACAGCGCAAGGATTTCATCCGTCTCGGTGTGTTCGGTGACTGGAACAATCCCTACCTCACCATGGACTACCTGTTCGAGGCGGACATCATCCGCGCGCTGGGCCGGATCATCGACAACGGCCACCTGCACAAGGGTTTCAAGCCGGTGCACTGGTGCACCGACTGCCAGTCGGCGCTGGCCGAGGCCGAGGTGGAATACGAGGACAAGGATTCCCCCGCCATCGACGTGCGCTTCCGCGTGCTGAACGAGGCCGGGCTGATGGCCGCCTGCCATCATGTCGACGGTCATGCCGGTGAAGGACCGGTCTCGGTCGTGATCTGGACCACCACGCCGTGGACGCTGCCGGCCAACATGGCCGTGGCGCTGAACCCGACGCTCGACTATGCCGTGGTGCAGTGCGACACCGGCAAGGGCAAGGAACGGCTGGTCATCGCCGAGGCCCTGCTCAAGGATGCCATGCTGCGTTACGGCGCCGAGCACTACCAGGTGGTGGCGTACGGCAAGGGCAGCGACCTCGAAGGCCTGAGCCTGGCGCATCCCTTCTACGCACGCGAGGTGCCCGTCATCCTCGGCGATCACGTGACCACCGAGGCCGGTACCGGCGCGGTGCACACGGCACCCGGACACGGCCAGGATGACTACGTGGTCGGCAGCCGCTACCGGCTCGAGGTGTACAACCCGGTTGGCGGCAACGGCTGTTTCCTGCCGGATACCGAGCTGTTTGCCGGCGAGCACGTGTTCGCCGCCAATGCGCAGGTCATCGAGGTGCTGAAGGGCAGGGGCGCGCTGCTGCACGAGGAAATACTGCGCCACAGCTACCCGCATTGCTGGCGTCACAAGACGCCGATCATCTTCCGTGCCACCCCGCAGTGGTTCATCAGCATGGAGCAGGGCGGCCTGCGCAAGGCGGCGCTCGCGGCCATCGACCAGGTGCGCTGGTTGCCGGACTGGGGCAAGGCGCGCATCGAGGGCATGGTCGCGGGCCGGCCGGACTGGTGCGTGTCGCGGCAACGCACCTGGGGCGTGCCGATCCCCCTGTTCGTGCACAGGCAGAGCGGTGAATTGCACCCGGATACGGCGCGTCTCATCGAGCGGGTGGCGCAACGCGTCGAACAGGCCGGCATCGATGCCTGGTTCGAACTGCAGCCGGCCGACCTGCTCGGGGATGACGCCGCAGACTACGACAAGGTCGGCGATACGCTGGACGTGTGGTTCGATTCCGGCGTCACCCA
>JBATJF010000130.1:0-6872 GCA_049668345.1 Gammaproteobacteria bacterium | reverse complement strand
AGCGGCCTGATCCGGCAACTGTCGGAGTGGGTGATCGAGACGGCCTGCCGCGAGCTGGCCCTGCTGCAGCAGGACAACCCCGAGCTGTGCACCGGCATCAACCTGTCCATGCACAACCTGCACGATTTCAACCTGCTGGACCGCATCCGCAATGCGCTGCAGCGCCACCACGTCATGCCGGAGTCCCTGCTGCTGGAAATCACCGAGACCGGCGTGATGCTCGATCCGGAGCAGGTGAGCGAGACGCTGCGCCAGCTGGCGGCGCTCGGCCTGCGGCTGTCGATCGACGATTTCGGTACCGGACACTCCTCGCTGGTCTATCTCAAGCGCCTCCCGGTACACACGCTCAAGGTCGACAAGTCATTCGTCGCGGATATGGATAGCGACGAGGAAAACGCCTCGATCGTGCGGGCTACCATCGACCTGGCGCACAACCTGGGGCTGACCGTGACGGCGGAAGGCGTGGAGTCGCGCGCGGTATACGACCGGCTCAGGGGTATGGGGTGCGACTCCTATCAGGGGTATTATACGGGCAGACCCATGGCGCTGAAGGATGTGCTGCTGTGGCTGGACAGCCGGCGCCGGTCCTGGTGACGGGGCGGAACAGGGAGGGAATTGATTTGAGGCAATATCCGGTACTGGCTGTTTTGCTTGCATTGGTTGCCTGCGGTGATCATCAACCGCCTGCGCAATCGGGCGAATCTGCCTGGAAGGCGCAGACAGACAAGATCGAACAGGCGAAGGAACTCGAGGGTATGATCGGTGATATCAGCGCACGGCAGCGCCAGCAGATCGATCAACAGGCACAGTAATATCATGCGGGCAGGCGCCGCCGGATGCGGCGTGTCCCGGTATCTCCGGCAAGCGACTGCGGCCGGATGCGGCGTGTGGCAATGACCAGAATAATCATGATAACCAGTGGTTCACCTGGCGCGGGCAAGACCCAGCTGTCGATCAATCTCGCGCTGGAACTGGTCCGGCGCGGTCACCAGGCCGGCGTGTTCCAGGACATGCCGGCCTCGCGTGCGCTGGACAGCCAGCTCGACCTGAATCACAGCTCGACTCCGCACCGGCGTACCACCGACCTGCCGGCCGGCGATGTCGTGCGGCGGGGTTACCAGGGCGTGGATTTTCTGACCTGCCGGCTGCGCCTCGAGGAGTGGACGGACAGCGACGCGGACCGGCTCAAGGCCTGCATCCACGACATGGATACGCATGACGGCTACGACGACCTGCTGATCGACAGCTCCGGCATGGAACCGGCGGCCATCCTGGGATGCTGTCTCGCGGCTGCCGTGGTTGTCCTGGTGGTCACGCCGGATGCGCGTTCGCAGGCGGAGGCCTTTGCCCTGCTCCGGATTTTGCGGCTGAACGGGTTCGACGGCGCATTGCATTTACTGGTGAACCGGCTGCACGACGCGCAGCAGGCCGCTGACACGCGCGACCGGCTCAACGCCCAGGTCAGGGAGCATCTCGGCCTGGAGGTGCCTCTGCTTGGCGGGATGCCAGAGGACGAACGCGTCGCCGCTGCGCAGCGCACGCGCCAGGCATTCAGCTCGGTCTATCCGGACGCCGACGCGGCAGCGGCCCTGGTCGGTATTGCCGATGCCCTCGATGCCATCGGCAGCGGCGCGGCGACCGCACGGCAAACCGTGACGCGTTTCTGGAAGACATATCTGGACAAGGTGCGTGCGCCACTGCAGCTGCCCGGCAAGCTGACCCTGGCGGAGGTGCCGGAGCAGGCCGGTAACGGCGCCCCGCAAGGCCGGGCGGAAGATGCGGCGGCGGAAACCGGCCTGGTCCAGTTCGACGGCAGCCTGGCCCTGCTGTGCGATACCCTGGTGACGCTGCCCGAGACGCTCGGTGTGCTGGCGCACGACATGTCAGATCTGGTCGCGGCGCTGGCCAGCGCGCAGACAGTGCGCGCGGTGCCGAACGGTGGTCTCAGCACCGAGCGGGAATGCCTGCAGCTCGCGGCAGCCATCCTCAACGGGGTGTGCGAAACCGCAACACAACGTGAACACGTGCACCTGCAGGTCACCGAATGCCGCCTGGAGGCTGACACCGACAGCTGGCTGCGAGGTGGTGACTATATGCGCTTTTCGTTCCGTGTCGGTACGCAGGGCGGGTTGATGGAACGCTTGCAGGCGGTGTTCACACGCCTGCGGCTGCCGTTGCGTGCGCCGCTGCAGGACAGCGATGTGCTCTGGGAACGAATGAACACGGAACGGACCGTATCGCTCGGGGTGAGCATCAGTACGCCGGATGAGCTGCACCAGGTCCTGTGGGTGCCGGGCCGCAAGGAGGCCGGCAGCGCGGCGGACGCGCCGGCAGCGGCGGCCAGAAAGCACTAGCCCGGATTTCTCACCGGGATAGGCATCGCCAGATGACACGCTGTTTTTTGCTGGATGGGCATCATTTTCGTGATTTCAAGTCATTAAGTTAGCCAACCGCCGCCCGGTGAGAAATGCGGGCTAGGAGCCTGTTGGCAGCAGGGGCGCAGGCCTCGCACGGATCGCGGAGCAAAAAACGCCCGACCGGTAAACCGGCCGGGCGCGTTCTGCCCCGGATGGCGCAGCCGGCGGCGGTATTATTCCGCCTTAAGCTCGATGGTGGCGGATTCCCGCAGCGTGTTGATGTGCTGCTGCAGGCCCTGGTTGGCGATCAGCATCTTCAGGCGATCCTTGACATCCTCGAACGGCGGCGGGGTGCTGTCGCGCACGTCGTCCAGCATGATGACATGCCAGCCGAACTCGGTTTGTACCGGGGTCTTGCTGTAGGTGCCCTTGTCCATGGTGGCCGCGGCATCCGCGAACGGCTTGACCATCTGGCCGGCGCCAAACCAGCCCAGTTCGCCGCCGGAGGGACCGGACGGACCCGTGGATTTTTCCTTTGCCAGCTCCGAGAAATCCCTGCCGGTGTCCAGCATCGAGATGACGTTCTTCGCCTCGTCCTCGTTTTCGAGCAGGATGTGGCGGGCCTTGTACTCCTTGCCGGGGACGCCGACCTGCTCGTCGTAGAATTTCTTCGCGTCCTCATCGGTCACCGGGTTGCTCTCCATGAAGCTCTTGATCGCCGCGCCGGCCATGGTGCTGCGTTCCAGCTGGTTAATCGTCGCTGCCACCAGCGGTGTCGAGGCCAGACCCTTGGTCGCGGCTTCCTGGCGCATGAGTTCCAGTGCGACCAGCTCGTTCAGGATGGACTCGCGGGTGGCCTCCGAGTTCTGGGCCTTCGCGGCGCGCTGACCGCTATAGACATCGAAGACCTCCTCGGTGATGGGGGTGCCGTTGACGGTGGCGACGACTTCACCGCTGAGGGCGGGCGCGTTGCTGCCGGAGGTGGCCTGGTTGGTCGGCAGTGCGGTCTGCATCTGGTCGCATCCGGTTACCAGCAACAGGGATGCAAGGAACAATAACGAAGGACGGTAATTCATCTGTAATACCTTTTATGGGTGGGTGGACTGGTTTTCTTCCGGGGTTCTGGCGTCGATGCTGAGGGCATGGATGTCGCGCTGCATCATATCACCGATGGCATCGTAGACCAGCCGGTGGCGCTGGATCAGGCTCTTGTCCCTGAAGGCGGCGGCGGTGACCTGCACAATGAAGTGGCCGCCGCCGCTGGCGGCCCCGGCGTGGCCGGCATGCTTCGCACTTTCATCGATGATCTCGAGGGCGACGGGTTGCAGCTGCCGTGTCAGGCGTGTGCGCAGTTCCTCGATTCGGGTTTCGGACATGTCAGGGCAGTACCTTGCGGAAGGGTTTCACGGTGACCTGGGCGTAGACGCCGGCGGCCATGTAGGGGTCGGTATCGGCCCATGCGCGCGCGTCCTGCAGGGAATCGAATTCGGCGACCACGAGGCTGCCTGAGAAGCCGGCCGAGCCGGGATCCTCACTGTCGATGGCCGGGTGCGGACCGGCCAGCACCAGCCGGCCTTCCTGTTGCAGTGCCTCGAGCCGTGCCAGGTGGGCGGGACGCGCCTGGAGTCGGGCGTCGAGGCTGCCGTCGCGGTCCTGGCTGATGACGGCATAGAGCATTACTCGCCGTCCTCCGCGGTTTCCATGTAGCGGCCGAGATAGAAGGCCTGGCCGAACACGAACACCAGCGTCAGGCCCATCATGCCGAACAGCTTGAAGTTGACCCAGGTCTCCTCGCTGTAGTTGAAGGCGACGTACAAATTGAGCAGGCCGATACCGATGAAAAACACGATCCAGGCCCAGTTCAGCCGGGACCAGATGGCGGACGGTACCGTGATGGCATGGCTCATCATGCGCTCGACGAGGGTAGTCTTGCTGAACAGCCGGCTGCCGAGGAAGGCCGCACCGAACAACCAGTTCACGACGGTCGGTTTCCACTTGATGAACATGGGGTCCCGAAGTATCAGCGTCAGCCCGCCGAACACGATCAGGATGCCCAGTGTGATCAGGTGCATCTTTTCGAAGCGGCGGTGCCTGATCCAGAACAGACCGGTCTGCACGAAGGCGGCCCCGATGGCGACGGCGGTGGCGACGTAGATGTCGTACAGCTTGTAGGCCCCGAAAAACAGGATGATCGGGAACAGGTCGAACAGAAACTTCATATCGGATGCTTCGCTGTTGTCAGGGGTTCGGGTGCGGCCGGCGTCAAGGGACCGAATCATAGACTGTTTGCCGGCCGGATTGAACCGTGTGCAACGGTTTGACGGACAAGCCATGTCAATGCAATGACCGGTCCATTGACCATTGCCGGTGATATTTCGCCATGATCTTGCGCACAGGCTCGGGATAATCCAGAGCATCCATCTGCTGCATGCCCTCGCTGAAGAAACGCCCGGCATCCTCCGGCAGGTGGCGGGTCAGGACGGCAAAGGCCTGTTCCATCATGGCGGTGTTGTGGCTGCGCGTGGCGACGATGCTGTAGTTGAGCAGCAGCACGCGCCAGGGTCGGCCCGGGTTGATTTTTTCCAGGTCGCGGGTGATGACCGGCGCTACGGCAGCCACGATCCGGCCGATCTCCGCGCTCAGCGTTTCGAGCGTCTGCGGCGTGCGAAGGGTATTCGCCAGCAGCGCCAGGGCATCGACGACCGGTTCCAGGGTGTCGATCTGTCCATCGTGTCGGGCGACCCACAGCGCCATGTTGACGATCAGTGACGCCGTGTTTTCGCGCTGCTCACCCGGACTGAGGCGTTCCGCGCAGCTCGCCAGACCCTCGCACAGGCGCAGGGCATACTCGCCGATTTCGGTAACGTCCGCGGCCGTCGTCGTCGTGCCGCCGGCATCGGCTTCGACCCGGGTCATGACGTCCGCCAGTTGTTCGAAGGCCTGCGCCAGTCCGGGCAGATCCGGCTCGTCCGCGCTGTTGTCTGCCATGTCGCACGCCTCGAGCAGCGTGCCGGCCAGTGCCTGTATGGTGTCGAGTTGTCCTGAAGGTATCTGCATGTGAATCACCGGATGAGCGGCCAATGGTACCAGCCTTGCCAGGATGCGTGCGATACCCAAACCCTGCCAGGAATGTGCCAAATAAACGCAATCGTCGGGAGGCTCCTGTAGAATGGCCGGATGACCACGCGCTATGACCTGCACAGCCATTCCCTTGCCTCGGACGGGACCCTGACGCCTGCCGCGCTGGTGCAGGCCGCGCATGCGGCCGGCATCAGGGTGCTGGCACTGACCGACCACGACACGACCGATGGCATCCGCGAGGCGGCCGATGCGGCGCAGGCGCTGGGCCTGCGGCTGGTGCAGGGTGCGGAACTCTCGGTCACCTGGCAGGCGCAGACCGTGCATGTCCTCGGCCTCGGCCTCGATACCGAAAACGCGGCGCTGCAGGCCGGGCTGGCGCAACTGCGCGATTCCCGCGATTTGCGCGCCAGGGAGATCGGGCGCCGGCTGGCCCGGGCCGGTATCGGCGGGGCATGGACCGGCGCGCGCGCCCTGGCGCAGGGACGCATCGTCAGCCGCACGCATTTTGCGCATTTCCTGGTTGCGCAGGGGCATGCAGCCAGCGTGCGCGACGTATTCCGTCGTTTCCTGGTCAACAACAAGCCGGGCTATGTGTCCGGGCAGTGGGCGTCACTGGAAGACGCACTGGCGTGGATCCGGGCGGCCGGCGGCATCGCGGTGATCGCGCACCCGGCGCGTTATGGCATGACGGCCAGCAAGCTGCGCCGACTGATCGGCGAGTTCCGGGAGCTGGGCGGAATCGGCATGGAGGTCGTCTCCGGCAGCCACACCCGCGATAATATCGACACGATGGCGGCGCTGTGCCGCAACGAGCGCTTGCTGGCCTCGTGCGGTTCGGACTATCACGGTCCTGAAAACTGCTGGATAAGACTCGGCGAGCTGCCGGAGCTGCCGGCGGGCTGCACCCCGGTATGGCAGAGCGAGCGGTGGCCGCTGCAATGATAGGTCTCGCGCAAAGACGCAAAGGCGCCAGGTAAACCTGTTTCGCGCAGAGACGCGAAGCTCGCAGAGGACGCAAGCAAAATCACGTCATTCCCGCGCTGGCGGGAATCCAGCCAAAACGTCAGAGACACAACTTGATTGAATCCGTGACCGGAACGTTCATGAGATGATGACTTTTTGCTTGTGTACGCCTTTGTTGCTGTAATATACGGCCATTGCCGGCAACGGTTTTTACCGGATTTTTTCACCGGCTTGCCTTTGTGGCAGTGCTAAGAATCGACTCCTTTCATTGCAACAGCCTTGTTCATTCTTTGCGCCTTGGCGTCTTTGCGCGAGACAATCTTTTTATGAGCCAGTTCTTCCAGATACACCCTGTCACCCCGCAGCTGCGGTTGATCCGGCAGGCCGTGGACATCATCCGCAACGACGGGGTGATCGCGTACCCGACCGATTCCAGTTACGCGCTGGGTTGTCGCATCGGTGACAAGCGTG
>JBATJF010000129.1:0-7814 GCA_049668345.1 Gammaproteobacteria bacterium | reverse complement strand
GGTAAACTCCCGTGCGTCGTCATTGCGACGACTGCCTGGTGGAGGTGTGACCATTTTCATGGGCATGGCCCGGGTCGAGAGGCTGGTCTGGGTCAATCTCAAGGCAGATATCAACAGCAGGAGCCCCGGATGACGCATGGGCAGTTACCGGGGGATGCTGCTGCCAGGCAATCTCAGGCAGATTGATTCCGTATTTTATATACAGATCTTCCCCTGATCGGGTGGGAAACACATCAATTCAGACGAGATGTATTCCTTCTGATGGCAGGGTGGTCGGCCGTGTGAATTCGGCCCTGCAACGGGAATCTACCCGCTCGATTTGGGTAAGAGCCTGGCATACCTGCTTCGCAGGCCGCTCACGGCAGTCGTTCCGGGCCTCCCGTCCTCTCGCAACACCGTTACCTCCCTGTATGTTGTGCCCGCAGTGACACGATAAATGAATTCCATGGGGTCATCGGGATGATGACGTTTTATCCGCATCACGGTCTTTCACCCATACCAGCAGGCGGTTGTTCACCGGCATTTCGTAATCCTCCTGCAAGTGCATGCCATGGGTGTGTGCCAGTGCATCCAGGTCCTCGAAATTCCGAATGCCGCTGCCAGGGTCACGGTCCCTGAGCCAGTCATCGAAGCGTGCGTTGCTCGGACTGGTGTACGTGTTGTGATAATTGAAGGGCCCGTACAGGCAGAACACGCCACCGCGCTCGAGCAGCGTGCCGATGCCCGCGAACATGCAGCACACGTCCGGCCAGTGCATGATGTGGGCGGTATTGGCGCTGAATACGCCATCGAAGGTCTGCTGCGGCCAGTGTCCTGCCGCGACGTCAAGTTCGAGTGGTGGCGAGAGATTTGCCAGCCCGCTGTCCGCTGTCCAGGCGCCGATACTTGCATGATTGTCCGGCAGGTCGCTGGTCTGCCAGTGCAGGTGGGGCAGGTGACCGGCAAAGTGGACGGCGTGCTGGCCCGTGCCGCTGCCGATTTCCAGAACCCGATGCGTATCCCCGAACACCCCGCGCAGCACCGCGAGGATAGGCGCCTTGTTCTGTTCGCAGGCGTCCGAGAACTGTTTCATGTGCGTATTCCGACAGCGTCTGAACCATAACGCACGACCGGGCCGGCCTCGCCGCAGGCCGGCCCGGTTCGCACAAGAGCCGCTAGCTGACGTTGATTTTGCGTGGCTGCGGCTTTTCCTGTTTCGGTATCCCGATCTGCAGGACGCCGTCCTTCATCGTTGCACTGATGCTGTCGGCGTTGACGGTGTCCGGCAGGGTGAAGCGGCGCAGGAAGCTGCCGCGCAAGCGCTCGCGGCGCCGGTAGCCGTCGGTCTCTGTCTCGCTCTCCGCACGGCGTTCGCCCTTGATGGTCAACACGCCTTCCTCGAGCGAAATGTCGATGTCGTTGCGTTCCACGCCCGGCAGATCGGCGAACAGCACATAGCGGCTGTCTTCCTCGAGAATATCCACGGCCGGCATCCAGTCGCGTGCCGGTAAGGTCTCGTCCTGTAACGGGGTGCCGGTGAGGAACCGGTTGATTTCATTGTTGAACCTGTCAAAGAGGTTGATCGGTTCGTAACGTACCATAGCCATGATAATGCCTCCTGAAAAGGGTTTGTCGCGATTGACTTGCTACCTAGATAGGGGCGTGCGGAGGAAATTCAAGGGGTGCCGCGCCCGCTGGCGGCCACGGCAGGGGGATTCAGAAGCCCAGCGCGCGTGCGCCCTGGTAGAAGACAAAGCTGACCGCCCAGGCCAGTGACAGCGACCAGGCCAGGCTGATGCCAGTAAACTTCCAGCTGCGCGATTCGGTCAGCTGTGTCGCCAGGGTCGACAGGCAGGGGGTATACAGCAGGATGAACAACATGAAGCTGACGGCCTGAATGGTGTCCATCTGGGTGGCCAGGTAACCGTTCAGGGCGGTTCCTTCCAGCCCGGTCATGGCAACCATGGCGCCGATCACGATTTCCTTGGCCACGAAGCCGAACAGCAGCACGACCGACATGGCGGCGCTGATACCGATCGGGTCGAGTACCGGCTTCAGCCATTCGCCGAGCATACTGGCCCAGGTGCCGGCGCCGCCGGGGGTGCTGCCTTCCGGGTAGTGGGTCAGCAGCCATACCATCACCACGCCGCTGACGATGAAGGTGCTGGCGCGCCGCAGGAAATGATAGATCTCGTGCCAGCCGCGCAGCAGGACCTGCTTCAGCTGCGGGGCGCGGTAGGGCGGCAGTTCGAGTACAAACGGTTCATCGCTTTTCAGGCGGCTGCCAAAAACCGCGGCAGTCAGGAATGCCGCCGCGAAACTGGCAAGGTACATGAAGAACAGCACCACGGGCGCTTGCCTCGGCGAAAACAGGGCCGTGGTGATGAACACGAAAACCTGCAGCCGCGCCGAGCACAGCGAGAACGGGACCACCAGCATGGTCAGCCAGCGCAGGCCACGGCTGCGCATGACCCGGGTCCCCATCAGCGCCGGTACGTTGCAGCCGAACCCCATCAGGATCATGACGAAACCGCGGCCGTCCAGCCCCATGCGTGCCATCAGCGAGTCGGTAAGAAATGCCGCGCGCGCCAGGTAGCCGCTGTCCTCGACGATGGCCATCATGAAGAAGAACAGGATAATGATCGGCACGAAGGAGGCGACGGTGCCGATGCCGTCGTACAAGCCGTTGACAAGGAAGCCGTAGAGCCCGGCGGGCAGGACACTTGCCAGGGGCAGCAGTGCCACGTTTTTCAATGATTCCAGCACGAACGCCACGGCATCCTGCAAGGGGCCGCCCAGCGTGTAGACGGCCTGGAATACCAGGAACATCGCCGCGAAAAACAGCGGCAGGCCAAGCCAGGGGTGCAGCAGCACACGGTCGATGCGCTCGGTGATCTTGCGCACCAGCTTGCTGGGTGCCGAAACACAGCGGCTGATCAGCGCATCCGAATGCTGCACGATTTCGTCGTCGGCGTGCAGGCAGTTGCGCATGTCATCCAGCGGTATTGGCCGTGCCTCGCCGAGACAGCGCGTCAGCGTCTCGCGCACCTCGTTCATGCCGGTGCCATGTCGCGCGCTCAGCGGATGGACCGGGCACCGCAGGTCGTTGGCGATTCCCCCGGCATCGATACGTATACCCAGCTGGTCGGCCTCGTCGATCATGTTGAGCAGGATGACCGGCTGGATGCCCAGCTTGCAGATTTGCAGCGCCAGTGGCAGCTGGTGGTCGAGTTGCGTCGCGTTCAACACGACGCCGATCAGGTCGACCGGGTTGTTTTCCAGGAAGTTGCGGACAATCTGCTCGTCTTCGGAGAAGCCGTGCAGGTCATAGATGCCGGGCAGGTCGATGACCTCGATGGCCTCGCCACCCAGCACGATGCGTGCGCTCAGGAGGTCGATGGTGACGCCGGGCCAGTTGCCGACCCGCGAGGAGGATCCGGTAAGACGATTAAAGAATGTCGATTTACCCGTGTTGGGCATGCCGACAATGGCAAGGCGTTTCACCGCTCGGCAGAGATAGTGACGCGCGCTGCGTCACAACGACGCATGATGAGGTGGACGCTGCCGACGCGAATCTGCATCGGGCCCATGCGCGAATTGCGAATCACCTCGGCCTCGCGACCGGTACGCAGACCCATCGACTGCAGGCGCTGGCGCATGCCATCCGGCGCATGGATACCCGTAATGAAGGCCCGTTCGCCGATGCCGAGATTCGATAAATTAATGATGTTCATCAGTGACATATCTTGCGATGTCCAGAGTAATGAAAGTGAGAATTGTTCTCATTATCACTCCGATTCCCTCATTGGTCAAGGCAGATATTGCGCCTCTGCGGGGCCGGATGGTTTGACGTAGATCAGGAAATGATAATTTTCTGAAATAATTGTAATGCCCCGCAACCCTGCAGCGGCTGGCGCGTGTCGTCGAGCGGCTTGCCGCTTGCCCGCGGACCGGTGAAGGGACGTGAAGTGCCGGCGTGTGCGGGCGCATGCGCAGGATGTTCTTCGATGAGTGCGACAACTATCATGGTCCCGCGATGGCAGCGGGTGGCACGGAGGAGTCCTGGGGCTCGCGCAAGGTTACTGCTTGCATGCGCTGATGCGGGTGCGTGCAGAAAGCATGGGCCGACTATGCAAATCACAACTGCGCACAGCGGGGGAGACGAAATTTATGGAACGATTCAGGAATATTCTCTGCATGGTAGAACCCGGAGAAACCAGCAGGCACGCACTGGAACGCGCCGTTACCCTGGCAGAAAACAACCAGGCCGGCCTGACCGTTGTCGACGTGATACCGTATATCGTGGCCGGTATCGGAATGCCGGATGGTGGCCCCGTCTCTGTGGATCTGCAAGCCGCGCTGGCAAGCGAGCGCCTGGGCGTGCTGGAATCCCGGCTCGCTCCCTACCGCAAGCGAATCGACATGCAGGTAAAAGTGCTGCAGGGTACGCCATTCCTGGAAATCATCCGCGAGGTATTGCGTAACGGGCATGACCTGGTGGTCAAGGTCCCCGAAGACATGGATTGGCTCGATCGCCTGTTCAGCAGTGATGATATGCACCTGTTGCGAAAGTGCCCGTGCCCGGTCTGGTTGATCAAGCGCAGGGCATCGAAGTCCTACAAGCGCATACTGGCGGCGATCGATGTTGACGATTCCTATCCCGCGCAGGAAATGAAAGCACGGCAGGCACTGAGCCGGCAAATACTCGAAATGGCCATCTCACTGGCGCTGTCCGAGTTTGCCGAATTGCATATCATGCATGCCTGGGAGGCGATCGGCGAGGGTGCCATGCGCGGGACATTCATGGGTGCCACGGAGGCCAATACCCTGGCCTACGTTGAGCAGGTAAGGCGGCATCACGAGGCCTGCATGGAGACGCTGGTGCGGGATGTATCCGGCAGCCTGAAGGAGGGGGCAATGGACTACCTGGAACCGCAAACACACCTGTTAAAGGGCGGGGCGCGCAAGGAGATTCCGGCGCTGGCCCGGCGGATCGGGGTCGATCTGGTTGTCATGGGAACCGTGGCGCGTACCGGTGTACCCGGCCTGATCATGGGCAACACGGCAGAGACTATACTGAACCAGCTCGATTGTTCCGTACTCGCGATCAAGCCACCCGGTTTCGAAACACCCGTCAGGCTGAATGCCTGAAAGTGCCTGCGGCTTGCCGGCAGCAATGCCCGTGATGTATTACCAGAGGTCGGCCATGGCGTTTGGCGAGTTATGGTTGATGAAACATGCCGGCATCGTATCAGGCCGCGAGTCGTGCAGGGCAATAAATTGCCCCGAGGGCGCTCCCGGCCTATCCATGGCTTCCTCGGCATTCGTACATGGCCCAGGCCAGCTTCTCGACCCGGGCTATGCCCGTAAAAATGGTCTTACCTTCTCCCTGTATATCGTCGAACCCAACGCGGGTTCTCATCTTCACTCGTCTCCCATAAAAACAGAACGGGGTGGACCTGAAAGGGTACACCCCGTTCTGTTTTTATGGTGGAGGCGGCGGGAATACTCGGGCCATCCCTGGCCCTCGCCCTGCGGGCCGCCGCTGTGCGGCGTTCGGCAGCGCTCCTTGCGCTGCTCGCCGAACCCGCTCCGCGGGTTCATGATTCCTGCAATCGGCATTCAATCACAAAAAAGCCACCCGGAGGTGGCCCTTTTGTGATTGGTGGAGGCGGCGGGACGCCGCTCCAGGCCATCCATGGCCTCCGCGGCACTCGTACATCCCTGTACAACGTCGTACCTGACGCGGCTCTCATCCGCACCCGACTCCCATAAAACAAAACGGGGTGTACCTTTTCGGGTACACCCCGTTCTGTTTTTATGGTGGAGGCGGCGGGAATCGAACCCGCGTCCGCAAGTCCTCTGCCATCGGCTCTACATGCTTATCCCGGTCTATTAATTTAACTGGCTGCTACCCGACGGGCAGGGAAAACAACCAGCGATTCCGTAGAGTTTTAGCGAATCAGCCCCGGACGTGCCTCATCGCGATCTTGTGAGAATCGACGCCTGAGTGTCCCGAATACCCGAAGGGCATAAGGGACCCGGACGCACAAGCACGGCTCCGGTCAGACGGCACCCTACTGGGGTTTAAGCAGCGAGTGCGTAGTTGTCGTCGTTGGCAACTAAGTTTTTGCAGATGGATTAACGAGGTCCTCTGCACCTCGGCATGCACCTCAGGTTTCGCAACCCACGTCGAAGCCAGGTCGCCCCCTAAAGCTGTCAGTAGGATAGCACAACGGTGGAAAAGTTCCGCACTTGATAATAGCCGGCGCGTCCCAATATAGGCCCGGCGGAGGGGAATTCTTCCTCAGCCGGCCTGTCTATCAGGACACATTACGAGGTAACCGACCATGATGCGAATATTCCTGTTTCTGGCGACCAATGCGGCCATCCTGGTGGTGGTCAGTGTGGTATTCAAGCTGCTCGGCCTGGATGGCGTGCTGGCGCAAAACGGGGTGGACCTGAACCTGCAGGCGCTGCTGGTCATGTCCGCCGTCATCGGCTTTACCGGTTCCTTCATCTCGCTGGCCATGTCCAAGTTCCTGGCCAAGCGTTCCATGGGCGTGCAGGTTATAGAGCAGCCCTCCAACAGGACCGAGCAGTGGCTGGTGGACACCGTCCGGCGTCAGGCCCAGCAGGCGCGCATTGGCATGCCGGAGGTGGGGATTTTCAATGCCGCCGAGCCGAATGCCTTTGCCACCGGTATGAACAAAAACAATGCGCTGGTCGCGGTCAGTAGCGGGCTGTTGCAGAACATGAGCGCCGACGAGGTCGAGGCGGTGCTCGGACACGAGATCACCCACGTCAGTAACGGCGACATGGTCACCATGGGACTGATCCAGGGCGTTGTGAATACCTTCGTGATTTTCCTCTCGCGCGTTGTCGGTCACGTGGTCGACCGCGTGGTGTTCAAGACCGAGCGCGGTTACGGACCGGCCTATTTCATTACCTCTATTGTTGCGCAGATATTCCTGTCCATCCTTGCCTCGATGATCGTCATGTGGTTCTCGCGCCGCCGCGAGTTCCGCGCCGACGCCGGTGGGGCCACGCTGGCCGGTCGGCAGAAGATGATCGGTGCGTTGCAGGCCCTGCAGCGTGCGCAGCAGCCGCATGACCTGCCGGGCGAGTTTGCCGCTTTCGGCATTGCCGGTGGCGTGGGCGCGGGCATCAAAAAGCTTTTCCTGAGCCATCCGCCGCTGGAAGAACGTATTGCGGCGCTCAGGGAAGGTATGTAGCAGCGGGCCTCGTCCGCGATTTTTGAACGAGGGAAACGCGCGATGTACAGGAGAAGGAGAGACCGTTGTTACGGGCATAGCCAGGGTCGAGAGGCTGGCCTGGGCCATGTACGGGTGGTGACGTGGAGCACAGGGACGTGCAGGAACGGCCACGAAATATGAGAAACGCTCCTACAATTTGGTGTCCCGCAGTACCGGCTCGTCCGGAAACAGTGCCCGCAGGTCGTCGTGTGACAGCGCCTCTCCCTTTTCCTCGAATCGCTGCCAGATGCGCTCCCAGCGGTCATCGTCGAAATAGAAACCGGCCGGCAGGATGCAAACCGGTTCGCGCCGATGGTCGGTTATTACTCTTGGTTCTTTGAGTTTTCCGGCCATGTTGTGCCAGTTCCGTCCCGGGCGGGGGCGCCCAGGCGGTTTGCCTGATGTAAATACAGCGCTAAAATAGCGTGCAGAGCGTTTTTGCGGTAGCTTGATATTATCAGGTTTACAGCTGACTGCGTCTTGCCAACAACAATGATAACAACAGGCCTTGCCATGGAAAGACTGAAACAGCAATTTCTGGGTATGTTCGTCCTCATCGGGATGCTGCTATTGCCTGGC
>JBATJF010000128.1:0-2995 GCA_049668345.1 Gammaproteobacteria bacterium | reverse complement strand
CTCTCGCACTTCCCTGTGCTTCGCGACACTCGGACTTCCTGTCCATCGTCGCCGGGAGGCAGGACGATGTGCAGGGATGCACAAGTGTCGCGAGAGGGCAGGATGCCCGTAGCGACCGCCGGGAGCGGCCTTTTCACTCAGGTCATGGTTACGGCTATGACTTTCCTTCCACAGTGGCGTCCGGCCGCACCTGTCCCCGGCAACTGCTCCACGCGTTGCTCTCGGCTCTGGCATGGCCCAGGCCAGCCTCCCGATCGCTGCGCGATCTCACCTTCTCCTGCTTTGCTCTACCGAGTCCATCCATGGACTCGTACCTCCTGCATGGCCCAGGCCAGCCTCTCGACCCGGGCTATGCCCGTAATAAGGGCTCACCTCCTCCCTGCAGTCGTACGCCGATGTACAGGGATGTACAAGTGTCGCGGGAGGCAGGATGCCGGGAGCGACCAGCATCCCGGATACTAGTGCAATATGCGGGCTAGCGATCAGGACAGCAGCCGGTGTCGGCATCAGCGGGTCAGCCGTACCTCGGGCGTGCCACTGCCTGCCTCGATGTGTCCGATGCGCCGCGCGTCCTCGCCCTGTTCGCCGAGGTGTGCAATGACGGCGTCGCAGTCGCCGTCCGCGACACAGATGACCATGCCGATGCCGCAGTTGAAGGTGCGGTACATTTCGTGCGGTTCGACGTTGCCATGGCGCTGCAGCCAGTCGAAGATCTCGGCGGGTTGCCAGGTGCCGGTGCTGATGACGGCGCGCGTGCCGTCCGGCAGCACGCGCGGCACGTTGTCGAGCAGGCCGCCACCGGTGATGTGCGCCAGTGCGTGCACGTCGAACCGGCTGCACAGTGACAACAGCGGTTTGACATAGATGCGGGTCGGCGCCAGCAGCCAGTCCGCCAGGCTGCGCCCGGCCAGGGTGTCGGTGAGCTTGCTGCCGCTGACTTCCAGGATCTTGCGGATCAACGAGTAGCCATTGGAATGCGGACCGGAGGAGGCGATGCCGACCAGCGCATCGCCGACCGCGACGCGGCTGCCATCGATGATGGCGGACTTCTCCACAATGCCGACGCTGAAGCCTGCCAGGTCATAGTCGCCGCTGCTGTACATGCCGGGCATTTCCGCGGTCTCGCCGCCGACCAGTGCCGCGCCGGCCTGTTCGCAGCCTTTGGCGATACCGTTGATGACGGCGGCGGCGACGTCCAGCTCGAGCTTGCCGGTGGCGTAGTAGTCGAGAAAGAACAGCGGTTCGGCGCCGGTCACCACGATGTCATTGACGCACATGGCGACCAGGTCGATGCCGATGCTGTCGTGGATGCCGGACTCGATGGCCAGCTTGAGCTTGGTGCCGACGCCGTCGGTGCCGGATACCAGCACCGGTGCGCGGTAGCGCTCCAGCGGCAGCTCGAACAGGGCGCCGAAGCCGCCCAGCCCCGCCAGGACCTCCGGGCGCCGGGTTCTCGCCACGGCGGGCTTGATGCGCTCGACAAGTTCTTCGCCGGCATCGATATCGACGCCGGCGTCACGGTAGCTCAGCGCCTGCGCCGGGCTGCCGGAGGTGCCGGGTTTGTCTTGAACAGTCACGCGCGGACTCCAGTGGGCGGGGTGAAAACAGGGACGCTATGGTAGCGGTCGGCTGTAACCGCTGTAAACCCGCCGCCCGTGCCCGATATGGCCAAACCCGGCGGATATCCGTATGCTGTGCATCCATTAACGAAGCTGTTACCGGTAACGTATGGATAAGTCTGGACAAAGAAGCCTGTTGCTCGTGCTGCTGCTGTGCCTGCCGTGGCTGACGCCCCAGGCGGCTCCTGACCTGTTCGAGGCCGAGGTGGTGGTCAGTGACCAGACGCCCGCTGTGCGGCGTACCGCCCTGCAGGGTGCGCTGCGCGAGGTGCTGGTACGGGTGACCGGGCAGCAGGGTGTGCTCACCACCGAACCGGTGCAGGAATTGCTCGGCAATCCCGAACAGCTCGTGCAGCAGTACCGCTACTTCACCGAGCCGCAGCAGGAACCGCCGCTGCTGAAGCTGTGGGTGCGCTTCGACGGCGATGCGATCCGCCAGGTCGTGCAGCAGCAGGGCCTGGCCTACTGGGGCGGTGAACGGCCGGACACGCTGGTCTGGCTGGCGGTCGAGGACCGTGGCCGTCGCTACGTGGTGTCGGCCGACGACAGCAGCGACGTGCACCGCGCGGTGGCGGCGGCTGCGCGCCAGCGTGGCGTGCCGGTGCTGTTCCCCCTGATGGACCTGGAAGACCAGGGCCAGGTGCATTTCTCGGTGATCTGGGGCGGTTACCTCGACAAGGTGCTGGCAGCCTCGCAGCGCTACAATCCGCAGTCGGTACTGATCGGTCGTCTCAACCGCAGTCCGTCAGGGGGCTGGACCTCGCGCTGGGACCTGAACGTGGCCGGCCGTCCCAACAGCTGGTCCGACAGCCATCAGCAACTCGATGCACTGGCACGGCAGGGTATCGATGACGTGGCCGACCGGCTGGCCACGCAGTTCTCGGTCGCTGCCCCGGGCGGCAGCAGCGCCAACGGCGTGTCGATCCAGGTTCAGGGCATCGAGACGCTGGCGGCCTATGCGCGCATCAGCAATTATCTTGCCACCCTGACCTCGGTCCGCGGGGTGCAGGTCAGCGAGGTGACGCCGACGGCGGTGCGCTATACCCTGCAACTCAGCGGCAGCCAGGACAGTCTGATGCGGACCATCGCCATCGGTACCGTGCTGGAGTCCGCGTCGGACGGTATCCCGGGGAATTACCGGCTGCGTCAATGAAAACGAGCGATATACCGAACCTGATCACGGTATTCCGCTTCCTGCTGGTGCCGCCACTGGTCTGGCTGCTGCTCGATGACCGTTTCGCCGCGGCGCTGGTGGTGTTCGGCGTGGCGGGTTTCTCCGATGCGCTGGACGGTTACCTGGCCAAGCAGTTCCAGTGGACCAGCCGCCTCGGCTCCTTGCTGGATCCGCTGGCCGACAAGTTGTTGCTGATCGCTGC
>JBATJF010000127.1:0-2406 GCA_049668345.1 Gammaproteobacteria bacterium | reverse complement strand
GTTCGTGCCGGTACTGGCGCGCGCCGCCGTCGCAGCCGGCATCGCGGGCCTGTTCATGGAAACCCATCCGAATCCCGCGGTCGCGCTCAGCGACGGCCCGAATGCCTGGCCGCTCGGACAGATGCGCGAGCTGCTGGCCACGCTGCAGGCGCTGGATGCCGTCATCAAGGGCGGCACGCTGCCGGAAACGGCGCTCATGCAATAGCTGAGAAAGATTCTTTAACTAACCAATAACCATCAGATTAGTGGAGTCATAATGTCGGAGATATCTGGAGTTATCGGGCGCGAGATCATCGACTCGCGTGGCAACCCCACCGTGGAGGCGGAGGTCACCCTGGCATCGGGCGCGGTCGGGCGCGCCGCGGTACCTTCCGGCGCGTCGACCGGCTCGCGTGAGGCGGTGGAGCTGCGCGACGGTGACAAGCGACGTTACGGCGGCAAGGGCGTGACCCGGGCGGTGGCGAACGTCAACACGGTCATCCGCGAAGCGGTCACGGGCATGGACGCCGGTGCGCAGGCCGACATTGACCATGCCATGATCGAGCTCGACGGCACCGACAACAAGGGTCGCCTGGGCGCGAATGCACTGCTCGCGGTGTCGCTGGCCACTGCCCATGCGGCAGCGCGCGAGCAGGGCGTCGGCCTGTACCGCCTGCTCGGCGGTGATGGTCCGCTGCAGATGCCGGTGCCGATGATGAACATCATCAACGGCGGTGCGCATGCCGACAACAGCGTCGACCTGCAGGAATTCATGATCCTGCCGGTCGGTGCCGGCAGCCTGCGTGAGGCGGTCCGTTACGGCGCCGAGGTGTTCCATGCCTTGAAGAGCGTGCTGCACGGGCGCGGCCTGAACACCGCGGTCGGTGACGAGGGTGGTTTCGCGCCGGACCTGTCCTCCAACGAGGCCGCCATCGAGGTCATCCTCGAGGCCATCGGCAAGGCAGGCTTCAGCGCCGGCAAGGACATCTACCTCGGCCTCGATGCCGCCGCCTCCGAGTTCTACAGGAACGGCAAGTACGTGCTGGCCTCGGAAGGGCGCGAGTTCAGCTCCGCCGAGTTCACCGACTACCTGGCCGGCTGGGTGGCGCAGTATCCCATCATCAGCATCGAGGACGGCCTCGACGAGAGTGACTGGGACGGCTGGAAGTACCACACCGAGCGTCTCGGCGAGAAGGTGCAACTGGTCGGCGACGACCTGTTCGTGACCAACACCCGGATATTCCGCGAAGGTATCGACAAGCACATCGGGAATTCGATCCTGATCAAGCTCAACCAGATCGGAACCCTGACCGAGACGCTGGAGGCCATTCGCATGGCCCACGATGCCGGTTACAGTGCCGTGGTATCGCACCGCTCGGGCGAGACCGAGGACGTCACCATTGCCGACGTCGCCGTCGGCACTACTGCCACGCAGATCAAGACCGGTTCGCTGTCGCGCTCCGACCGCGTGGCCAAGTACAACCAGTTGATGCGCATCGAGGACGAACTCGGCAGCCAGGCCAGCTACGCCGGGCGTGCCGCGTTCCGGCACCTGGCTGGCTGAGTGCACGCCATCGGCCGGTACGGAGGACGCCCGGGTAAGCCGCGATGAAGAAGGTGGTCATCGTGCTGCTGCTGCTGCTGGTCTACCTGCAGTACCGCCTGTGGTTCGGTGACGGCAGCCTGCAGGAGGCCTGGCAGCTGCACCGCGAGGTCGAGGCGCAGCGCGAGGAGAACCTGCAACTGCGCGAGCGCAACGATGCGCTCGATGCCGAGGTGCTGGACCTGCAGCAGGGTCTGGATGCCATCGAGGAGCGTGCGCGCGAGGACCTCGGCATGGTCAAGGAAGGCGAGACCTTCTACCAGATCGTGGAGTAGGGATGCCGGTTACCAGTCTCCATCTTCCAGCCCGCAGCCCCAGCAACCGGAAATGGGGACAGACCGCGTACTTCTGTCACCCGGTTCGCCATGACATCCGCTTCGCGGCCTGAGGCGCGCTACTGGGCCGTGGTGCCGGCCGCCGGCGCCGGCACGCGCATGGGCGCGGAGCTGCCCAAGCAATACCTGCCGCTGGTCGACAGGACCGTGCTCGAGCATACCCTGGATGCATTGCTGGCCTGCGACGTGCTGTCCGGGATCGTGGTGGTGGTCGCGGAACACGACACGCACTGGGCGAAGATCGGACAGCGCTACCGGGAACGCCCGCTGGTCAGTGTGACGGGCGGCGCGGAACGCTGTCACTCGGTGCTGAACGGCCTGCGCAAGCTTGCGACGCAGGCGTCGCCGCAGGACCGGGTGCTGGTGCACGATGCTGCACGTCCCTGCCTGCGCGCCGACGATGTCGGCCGGCTGATCGAGACGGTGGGGGATGATGACAGCGGCGGTCTGCTGGGTGTGCCGGTGGCCGATACCATGAAGCGCGTGAAC
>JBATJF010000126.1:0-2345 GCA_049668345.1 Gammaproteobacteria bacterium | reverse complement strand
GCGCAGAGCTGGCGCTCGGCCAGCTTCTCGCAACGCTCGAAAGCCGCCCGCGTCTCCAGCACCGTGGCCTGCGCCTCCTTGACCTTGGCCTCGCTGGATTGCAGCGAGGCGCGCGACTCCAGCACTTGCGCCTGCAGGCGGTCGGTATTCAGCCGTGCCAGGACCTGGCCGCGCTGCACCTTGTCGTTGAAGTCCACCTCTACCGTATCGATGATGCCGGACAGCTCGCTGCCCACGTCCACCTGGTTGACCGGCTCCAGCGTGCCCGTGGCAGTGACCGTCACCGTGAGATCGCCTTTCACCACCTCGGCGGTCTCGTAGCGCACCGCGGACTTGTCACCGGGCAGCAGCCAGAGGAGGATGGCGCCCGCGAGCAGCAGTATGACGAGGGCAGCAAGCCCCCAGCGCAGGCGGCGTTGCCCGGGCGTATGCCGGTCCACGTTAAGGACGGCATGGATGTCATCGTGGGGGGGTGATTCGATTGGAGGCATTGCTGTGTGACTCGCGTTTGGCGGAATAATTCCGCTGGAAAAGGGGCGGTGTGGTTCGGTGGGAATCGCGCCGGGAGGGTGAGTTTACACGGGGCAGGGGGTGTTGTTGAGGATCGATTCGCGGTTGTTCGCGCCTGGGATGTGCTCCTGCACCCGATTGTTGCACCATGCAGGAGCGGATCGTATCCGCGATCTTTTACACACCGCATCGCGCATGGGATGCGCTCCTGCATCCAATCCGTGCTCCTGCAGGAGCGGGTCCCGTCCGCGATCATTCAGACAAGCACGAAGTCTGTTCCCGATTTATCCTGATAATTGGAATAATCCAACACTGACACGCATTATTGCCGTGGCTTCCTTTTTCACCTGTGAGCGGGAATGGCGTACACAGCCCTGACCTCGGTATTTTCACAATGCAAGATACGTTGATTATACAGTCGCACCGCTCGCCATTACCCTGGCCCTGGATCGAGCGTTGCCTCGGGTCCGTGCGTGACTGGTGTGCGAAGAACCGGTATGACTATCGGTTTATGGGTGAAGAGCTGTTTGATTGTGTGCCCGATAGCCTGTTAGAGAAAACAGGAAAGCAAAGAGTGGTTGCCACCGACCTGGCGCGATTGCTGGTACTTCAGGAGGCCCTGAACGAAAATTACAAAACCGTTATCTGGCTGGATGCCGATTTCCTGATTTTCGATGCGACGGCATTTGTACTTCCCGACCTGGACTATGCGGTTGGCCGCGAGGTCTGGGTGCAGCATGACAGCTACGGAAAACTGAAGGTCTTCAGGAAGGTGCATAATGCGTTCCTGATGTTTGGCGCGCGCAACAGTTTCCTGGGCTTTTATATCGACACCGCAAAACGCCTGCTGTCCCTGAATCACGGGACAATGCCCGCGCAGTATATCGGGCCGAAATTATTGACGGCCTTGCATAATGTCGCGATATTGCCGGTGCTGGAAACCGCCGGGATGCTGAGTCCGCTGGTCTGCAAGGACATTATCCGGGGCGGTGGGGCGGCGCTGGACCTGTTTATCGGGCATTCATCACAATCCGTTGCGGCTGCAAATCTCTGCATCTCCAGCTGTGAAAGAAATGAAGTCACCGCTGGTGAAATGGAACAGGTTGTCGATGCGCTGTTGAATAAAACAGTGCAATTCCGGAACCCACGATAGGGGTCCGTAAACCCCTCGCCTTCGGGCGATGGACGACGCTGTGCAGGACTGTGAATACCGGCTGTGATGCGGAATGGCCACGGAAGCACACGGAATGACACGGAAATAAACACTGCGCACCGTTGACGGTGCGTGAAACGCACCTTGCATTCTTTTCTTTGTATTTTGACTGCGGTTGCCAGGGTCCTGGCCGCTAATCGATGCTCCTGCAGCCAATAGCTGCACCGCGCGGGGTGGCAGAAAATTGTGCGCTGACGCCTGTTTTCAAGTCACCAGCGGCACCCCGATCAACCAGCCATGTCCCCAGAACACAAAGGCGGCATAAAGTGCCAGGCCAAGCACAATTGCGAGTGCATCGTTGAATCGGGACGCCGGCAGTGCCGGCACGTCTTGTGCGGGACGTCTTTTCAGGGAAATACGGTCCACCACCGCCCAGGTCAGAAATGATCCGAACAGGAGCACATCGGCGAGATTCCCGTTGGCCAGTAAATGGGCCAGGGCCCACAACTTGGTGGCGACGAGCATGGGGTGTTTGGTGGCCGCCTGGATGCGCCCGGGTAAATAGGTGGCCAGCAACAGCGGAAACATGAATATCAGCAGCAACATGGCGACATGTCGTAACCAGGCAGGGGGCAGATAAAGGACGACCGGGTCTTGCCGCGCCAGTCCATAACCCCAGATA
>JBATJF010000125.1:0-2633 GCA_049668345.1 Gammaproteobacteria bacterium | reverse complement strand
TCCCGCAGCAGCCGCTGCCGCAGCTGCCGGCGACACCGGGCCGCAGCATTGTGATAGATGACTGATGCCGGCCTCAACCGGCTGTTCCCTGCGGGGATTCCAAAAATGATCAAGAGGAGAAAATGATGGATTACCGCGCTGGCAGGTCTATGATGATGCGTCTCTCCATGCTTGCCCTGCTGCTGTCCGGGCTGGCGTCCGCCGGCCAGGCGCTGGCCAAATCCGCGGCCGAGATCGATATCGGTGTGCAGGAAACGCTCGAGCAGTTCCGCAGCGAGGTCAAGGGCGGCAGCAAGTTCCTCAGCCGGGCAAGCGGGGTGCTGGTGTTTCCCAGTGTCATCAAGGCCGGTTTCGGTATCGGTGGCGAATACGGCGAGGGCGCCTTGCGGGTCAGCGGCAAGACTGTTGACTACTACAACACGGCGGCGGCCTCGATCGGTTTCCAGATCGGCGCACAGTCGAAATCGATTGTGATCGTGTTCATGACCAGCCAGGCGCTGGCCGATTTCCGCAAAAGCGACGGCTGGAAGGCCGGTGTCGATGGCTCGGTGGCGCTGATCGAGTGGGGCGTGGGTGAAGATATCAATAGCGTGGATATCAAGGACCCCGTGGTCGGCTTCGTGTTCAGCAACAAGGGGCTGATGTACAACCTGACGCTCGAAGGCGCCAAATTCACCCGCCTCGATAAATAGCGGCGCGCACTACGCGCTGTAACCGACCAAGGAGACGTTTGCGTGAGACATGTCATTTCCTGCCTGCTGCTAGCGCTGGCCATGCTGGTTCAGCCGTTCGCACAGGCCGCAATCCAGCTGACCGATAATCCATTGAACCAGGCGGATTTTCCCGACTACCGCGACGGCACAGGCGGCGGCCTGTACCTGGTCTGGCATGACGCCGCTGTGGACAACGGCGCCATCCTGTTCAAGCTGTTCGGCGCGGCCGGTACCGAACTGATTACGGACATCCAGATCAATGACAGCACCGGCAGTGCCAACACACATCCGGTGACGGCCATCGATGCCAGCAACCGCCTCTTCGTGGCGTGGCAGAACCTGGCCGACCAGGAAATCTGGTTCCTGCGGCTGGAGCCGTTGCTGGATGATCTCGATCCGGCGACGCCGGCCGATCTGGCTGTTATAAAAGCGACTGGCGTTGGTACTGACGTGCGTATCTCTGCTGCGAATGACGGCTGGCCCGCAAGTAACCCGGCCATGGCTATAGATGGTGGCGGCTTGCTGCACATCGTCTGGGAAAGCGGCGTTGGAGGCCCGGTGCAGTATGTGAAGGTCGATGCTGATGGCATCTGGCAGCAGGTCAATACGCTGAACGTGTCGACCCCGGGAGGTACTGCAGGTAGCGGCAACGATCTGCCTGACATCGCCATCGACTCGGCCGGGCATGCGCACGTGGTGTACACACAGGCGGGCGAGGTGTACTACGCGATGATCGATGGCGGCACCGGCATGTTGCGGATTGCACCCACCCTGCTGACCATGGCCGACAACCTGCCTGCCGGCAATGCCACCGTCAGCGTCGACCTGGCGGATGACCGGGTCTACGTGGTGTACAAGCAGGCTACCAGTGCCGCCGGCAATGGCAGCGAACAGGTGGATCTCACTGCCCTGGATCCGGCGCTGCATGCCCAGCCAGGAAGCATGGCGGATCTTGCCGTCATCCGCCTGCATGAAACCGCGATTACCACCACGCCGGCGCAGAATTCCTGGCGGGTGTTTTCACGCATCGGTTCCGACCGGCGCGTGCATGCCATCTACATGGATTTCGACGATACGAACTGTCAGATTCAGGCTGCTCCGGATTACACCATCTTTAATGCCCACATGACGTACGACGGCAAGCTCATCGCGACGGAAAAGCTGACTGACACGGGGGTGGCGCTCGGATGCAATCCGCAGGCGCGGCTTGCGCCACGCAGCAATCGCGTTGTCTGGGCCGATAACACGACCGGTAACCCGGAAATATTCTCCGGGATTTTCAGCCGCATTGATTCCGGCAGCCGGGGATTTACCTGCAGCCTGCGCAGTCCGGATGCCGGTGTCGCGCAGGCTGGCGAACTCTGGGTGCTGCTGGCCTTCATGCTCGTGCTGTGGTGGATGCGCACTCGCCGGCAGCACTGACCGGACACATTCAGCCGGGGATTTCCCCGGACGGTCGCGTGGCCGTCATCCCGTGGACGACGGCAATGTTCAGTCGCTGCCGTGACTGCCGCCGCGCTGCTGCATTTTTTGCTGATGCGCGCGGGCGCTGGCAATCCGTTTGATCCACAGCCACACACCGCTGACTGCAAGCAGCAGGAACAGGATGGCGGCGCCATCCATTACATAGACACCCGCGGTGCCGAGGATTCGGCCGCTGTGCATGTCCAGCATGATGCGTTCCAGCGGCAGCCCGTCGCCCCGCCAGGCGCGGTTCAGCGCCAGCCGCTGCTGTTCCGTCAGCCGCGTCGATGTGGCCCATTCGGCTGCAACATCGTCCAGCGCGGTCCAGCCGAGAAAATTCTCGTCAGTCCGGTAGCTGCCGTGCGCGGTGCGCACGGCAAGCGCGCCGCTGCCGGCCACGCCGATGGCGAGGATGTCCGCCGGTACGCCGCTGGCATTGTCCAGCCGTTCCACGAG
>JBATJF010000124.1:0-10266 GCA_049668345.1 Gammaproteobacteria bacterium | reverse complement strand
TTGCCAGGTCATGCTGGCATCGGCATTTGCGTCGACGACTTCGAAGCCGTGCGCGAGCAGATGATCGGTGATGGCCTTCTGGATACGTTCCTCGACCAGCGGGCTGTTGATACGGGTGTCACTGGTGCCGGGCCGGGCCGGCGGAACCAGCCTGATCGTATGGATCGATGAGAAATCATAACCTTCCCGGTAGTCCACGTTGGCGGTCGTGGCGCAGGCCAGCAGCAGGCCGCAGAGGGCGGCGACAACAGGCAATTTCATTAACTGACGGTAAATCATGAACAGCCTCCGCAATGCTGTACTGTACGTGCCAATTGCCGGACACCGCCAGCTCGGATAGCAGCGCCAGTCGATATGTGATCATGGCCGGGCCGGTAAATTCCAGTGCCGGCAATGGCATTATTTTGCCTCGACACGCACGCCTTCACCGATGCGGTCATCGGGATGCAGGATCACCCGCTCGCCGACCTGCAGTCCCTCGAGCACCTGCGTGGCAAGCCCGCTGCTGCGGCCTGCACTGACCGTGCGCAGGCGCGCCTTGCCGCCCTGCACCACGAACGCCGTCCATGCATCCCCGACCCGGAACAGTGCGCTGGCGGGGACCTGCAACACGTCCTCCCCGTGCCATAGCAGATAGGTCGCCTCGACCCGGTAGCCATCGCCCAGCTGCTCCCACTGCGGACGAGGCGAAATCAGGTCGGCGATTACCCATACCCGCTGTTCCTCGACGCCCAGTGCGGAGATCTTGGTAAAACCGGCAGGCTCGACCGTGCGCACCACCGCATCCAGCGGTTGCGGCCCGCCCCAGCGCAGCAGCTGCACCGCCGTGCCGGGCCGGATGCGCACCGCGTCCGCGGACAGCACATCGACAGCGATTTCCAGCGCCGCGGGATCACCGATTTCCATGAGCGGCTCGCCGGTGGCGACCACACCCTCGCTCTTGTGAAGAATCTTCAGCACACGGCTGGCAATCGGCGCCTTGAGTTCAACCCTCTCGGCTGCCCCGTGTGTCTTGCTGCCGATGGAATATTCCAGGGCAGTCTGCGCCGCCTGCAGATCGAAACGTGCCACCTCGACGGAAAATTCCGCGGAGCGCAGCTCTGCCGCGGCCTGGCGGGAGCGGGTCGCGGCCTGCTCCAGTTCCTCGCGCGACACCAGCGCCTTGGCCTGCAGCTGTTTCTTGCGGGCATGATCGTTACGCGCGTACTCCGCCTCGGCGCGCGCCGCTCTCGTCTTCTGCTCCGCACTGTTCACAGCGGCCTGCGCCGCGGACACCTTGGCCTGGGCGAGGGCACGGCTGCGCACGTCGAGCACGTCCGGGCGCAGCGGCTCCATGAAGGCCAGCGTCTGCCCCTGCTGCAGCGCGTCACCGACCTCCAGCACGATGCGCTGCAGGTAACCCGCGACCGGCGCCGATATCACGAAGCGGTCCTTGACGCGGGCAATGCCTTCCTCCTCGACGGTGACACTGAGCGGCGCACGCTTGACCGTTGCGATCTCTACCAGCAGCGGCGCCGGCCAGAACCCCCACGCCAGTGCAGCGGCAATGACCACGGCCAGCAGCATGAAACCGGTTTTTCGTTTAAATGACATCATCCGTTATCGTTACTGTCATGCCTGGCAGGCAGGTCATTCCCGTGTCTTCAATACACCGATCAGGTCCAGGCGGTTCAGTTTACGCCAAAGCAGTACGCCGGAGATAATCGCCGAGCCCAGCACCACGCTGGCGGCAAACGCAAAGGTATCGGCCTCCAGCACCAGCGGCACCCGGTACAGGTCAGAGCGAAACGCATTCGTCAGGTAACGGCACAGCTCGCGGCCGAACAGGTAACCCAGCGGCAATGCCAGCAGGGTGGCAACGGCGAGTTCACCCAGCAGGATGTAGGCGACCTCACCCCGGGTAAAGCCGAGTACCCGCAGGCTGGCCAGTTCACGGTCGCGTTCCGACAGGGCGATGCGCGCGCTGTTATACACCACCCCGAAGGCGATGGCGCCACCCAGTATGGCTGTCACGAAGGAAAAGAACAGGATGGTCTCTTCCATGGTCTTGTGGAAGCTGCGGATCGCCGTCTCGCGCACGATCGTGCCGCCCACCCGCGGCATGCCGTCCAGCTCGCGATAGATGCGCTCGCTGTGACGTTCGTCGATGTCCATGAACACGGCGTTCAGCGCATCACCCTCTTTCAGCAGTCGGTTGACGGTCGCCCGTTGCATGTAGGCCGAAACCCCCAGGTATTCGCTGGTCAGCCCGACCACCGGCACTTCCAGCACCGGCCGGTTGCCTTCCAGCACTTCGACGGTCAGCAGCTCTCCCGGTTCGATATCCAGCAGCTCGGCGAGAAAATCGGTCAGCACCACGCCCTGCTCCGGCAGGTTGACGCGGTGCAGGTCGGCATCGAGTATCCTGCGCAGCACCCCGTCAGGCTCCATGCCCTGCAAGGCGCCGCGGTAACTGCGGTGCTCGTGGCGCAAGCGTGCCGGTACCGCGCGCATGCCTTCCGCATGCTGCACACCCTCGATACCGGTCAGCGAATACAGGGCATGCCGCGAGGTCGGCTCGGTCAGGGTCACGGTCAGGTCCTGGCTCTGGCTCATGGCGTATTGCACGTCCACCATGTAGGTCACGGCATCGCGCTGGAAATTGGCCACCATGACAATGCCGCAGGCCGCTGCGATACCGCCGATGGACAGCAGCGACTTCAGGGGCCGGCGCTCGATATGCCGGGCGATCATGCGCGTGGGTTGTGAAAACAGCCGCTGCAGGCCCAGCCGTTCGATAAGGGTCTCGCGGTACACGGCCGGCGTTTCCGGGCGCATGGCCTCCGCCGGCGGCAGCTGCACCGCCCGGTACACCGCCAGCACCGCACCGGTCAGGCCCGCTGCGAGGCTGACCAGGGTCGCCAGCACGACGACATCGGCATGCAGGTGGTACTCGGTGAAGGGGAACCGGTAGAACTCCATGTACAGCGCGCTCAGTCCCCGGCCCATCCAGATCCCGACACCGATACCGCCGGCCAGCCCGAGCAGCACAATAACCAGTACCAGTGCGGCATAGTGCCGTCCCACGGCCAGGTTGCTGTAGCCAAACGCCTTGAGGATCGCGATCTGGTTGCGCTGGGTGTTCACCAGACGGGTAATGACCACGTTCAGCAGGAAGGCCGCCACGCCCAGGAAGATCACCGGGAATACCGCCGCCATGGTTTCCAGGCCCTTCAGCTCCTCGGACAGGAAGCGGTTCGAGGTCTGGTCCTTGCGTGCATAGGCACCCAGCCCGCCATAGCGGGCAAGCACCCGATCGATGCGCTGGATGACGTCGTCGACGATCGCACCCTCCACCAGCGTGAAGCTGACGTCGTTGAAGGCGCCTTCCATGTTATAGGCCGCCGCCAGTGCCCGGCGCCCCATCCACAGGACGCCGTAGCGCTCGAAATCCGGAAATACCGCGCCCGGTGCGATGGCATACATATACTCGGGTGACATGGCAATGCCGACGATGGTCAGCTGCTTGCGCCGGCCGTTGATGGTCGCCGTAAGGCTGTCGCCCGGTTGCAGGCCGTGCTCCCCGGCAAAGGTATCGTTGACCAGCACCTCGTCGTCACGGCCCGCCTCGACCAGGCGGCCGCGACGCAGGTGCAGCGCAGTAAGCTCCGGCGGCCTGCCCTCGGGGATCGACACCAGCGTAGCGATGACCGGGTCGTCGAAATCCGGCACCGTCAGGCGTGCGGCCGCGAGCACCCGGGTCTGCACCCGCTCGACACCGGGTATGGCCTGCAGCCGGCCGATGACCGAGTCGGGTGCCCGCTTCAGCAGGGCGAACGCCTCCGCGAAGCGCTGCTCGCGGTAGTAGCCGTCGCGCGCGATCAGCAGCGTGTCGTAGGTCGACAGCGACATGACGAAGGTCGCGACGCCGCCGACCTGCACCAGCGCAATCGCCAGCACCATGCCGCGCATCTCCAGCAGGTCACGCCACAGCTTGCGGTTCAGTGCGCGCATGCTACCAGCTCAGTTCCGCCGCCGCCTTGCGCGTCGTGTTGCGATGTATGGAACTGATTCGTCCGTCCATAATATGAACGACGCGATCTGCCATGTCGGCGATGCCGGCATTGTGCGTGATCAGCGCCGTGGTGGTGCCGAGTTCACGGTTGGCACGCTCCAGCGCCTCCAGCACCAGCACCCCGGTCTCCGAGTCGAGTGCTCCCGTGGGTTCGTCGCACAGCAGCACGGCAGGGTTCTTGGCAATGGCGCGTGCAATGGCGATACGCTGCTGCTCGCCACCGGATAACTGCGCAGGGAAGTGGTCCATGCGATGCTGCAGCTTGACCAGCGCCAGCGCATCTTCCGGGGTCATGGGATGGGGCACGATCTCGGTGACCGCTGCCACGTTTTCACGCGCCGTCAGGCTCGGCATCAGGTTGTAGAACTGGAACACGAAACCGACATGGTAGCGACGATACTCGGTCAGGCGCCTGTCGTCGGCGTGGGTGAGGTCCTGGTCGCGATAGAACACCTCGCCATCGGTGGCGGTATCCAGGCCGCCGAGTATATTCAGCAGGGTCGACTTGCCGCTGCCAGACGGCCCGAGCAGCACCATCAGCTCGCCGGCGAACAGATCGAGGTCGACGCCGCGCAGGGCATGCACGTCGACCTCGCCCATGTGATAGACCTTGGTCAGGCGGCGCACGCGGAACACGGTTTCCGCGGCCGTGTTCCCGGTGCTTTCCGGGTTGTTCATGGCAACCATCCTTTGACTGTCAGGCACTCGACAAACATAGTCAGCAACTGCGCGTACCGGCGGGTTGGAAAATCAAGGCCCGGTCAACACCTGCACCCGGCATCGAAAAACTCTACTCGCGACGCGAAACGTCATGCGTATTCCCAACGGCTGCTGCCTGCCCGATCGTCATGCCCTTATCAAGCAGGGCCAGGTACAGCGCAACTGCAGATGCTGACCGCCACCGCCAGATACGTCAGCTAAAAATATCCGCCGGAAAACATATACCCGATTGAAAAATCGAACTTTATTGCATAATAATTGATATGCATCAGAAATACATGACATTATCGGCGCATCATAGTCGACTGAACCTGAGCCAACGGATGCATGCAATGCAAAAACGCAGCTACTGTACCGATGCGGCCTGGGTGGGACGGTCCGATTGCGCCCGCTGCGGCATACGCGACCTCATGTTATTTTCCGGCCTGCCCGGCACGGCATTTACCGACGACCTGGAGCCTATCGATCATTTCATCTTTCCGGCGGGGAAAACCCTTTATAACGAGGGGGAGAATGAAGGCGCGATCTTCACGGTGCGCAAGGGTCTGATCAAGCTGATGTCGCTGACCGAACAGGGCGAGCAGCGCATCGTACGCCTGGTCGGCGCCAAATCCGCGATCGGGCTCGAATTGCTCGATGCCGACAATACCTACCGTCACACGGCCATCGCGACCAGTGAAGCCGATGTCTGCCGCATACCGGTCAGCACCATCGATGTCCTTAACTCGCGCTTCCCGAACCTGTGTGACCAGATTCGCAAGCGGCTGCAGGACCAGCTCAATTGCGCGGACGAGTGGATCGTCAATCTCACCACCGGTCCGGCCAGAAAGCGCATTGCCAACCTGCTGCTGTTCATGCTGCATCATTCATCCGGCAAGAATGGCGTATTCCCGATGCTCGGCGGCAACGATATGGCCGCCATCATCGGCACCTCGCCGGAAACGGTCAGCCGTACCATTGCGGGTCTGAAACGGCAGAGCGTGCTGGAAAAGGTCGCCCCCGGACACTACCGTGGTAACCATGCAGCACTGGAAGCCATGCTCCGCTAGCGGACCCGGTCGTCACCCCGTGCCGCGCCGGCCGACAGCCGACGGATTGCCCCGTCCCGGCTACCGCGGATGAAAACCAGGCTCCCTGGCAGCGCGCTGGCCGCGCTGGCATTCATTACCCTGCTCTGGCTGCTGGCGCTGCTCGGCCAGACCTTTGACCTGCCGCTGTACCGGCTCGGCATATACCCGCAGACCCTGGCCGGTCTGCGCGGCATCCTGTTCGCCCCGCTCATCCACGGCTCATGGGGCCACCTGCTGTCGAACAGCTTTGCACTGCTGGTCCTGCTGACGGCACTGCTGTATGGCTATCCGAATTCGGCGCCCCCGGCACTGCTGCTGATCTGGCTCGGCTCGGGCCTGGGCGTGTGGCTGCTGGCGCGGCCAAGCTACCATTTCGGCGCCAGCGGTCTCACCCACGGCATCATGTTTTACATCTTCATCAGCGGCATCCTGCGCCGCGACCGGCCATCGATCGCACTGGCGCTGATAGTATTTCTTTTGTATGGCGGAATGGTCTGGACAATTTTTCCGCAGCAACCGGACATCTCCTACGAGAGTCACTTTTTCGGTGCGGGTTGCGGCGTGCTGGCGGCCCTGCTGTTTGCCCGGCGCGACCCGCGCCCACCGGAAAGGCATTACGACTGGGAGGACAGTGACGCGGATGAGGAAACAGACGAGGACACGTTCAATCCGGAGGACGAGTATGTGGAGGCAGACAAGCCGGATGATCCCGACAACACCAACCACTAGCCCGCCTGTACCACCGGTCGGCGCAGGAACAGATTTTTTTCTTGTTGATTATTCCGTGTTTTCCGTGTGCTTCCGTGGCTATTTGTATTTGTGCAGGATCATGGCCACGGAAGCACACGGAAAAACGGGAAGCCAGGTTTAACAGCGCAAGGCCAGCGGACATGACAGAATTTTCTGCCAGCCGGGAGAACCGGGCTGCGGACAGCCAGCTGTCAGGACTGGCTGTCCGCAGGGTATCAGGCGCTGCAGGCCTGTGGGCCGAGTTCGCAGATATGTTCCCTGGCCAGGGTGAACCCGAAGTTCGAACCGACACCCGGGGTACTGGATATATCCAGCTGCGAGCCGTACTGCTCGAGGATGTGCTTGACGATGGACAGCCCGAGTCCGGTGCCACCGGACTCGCGCGAGCGACCCACGTCGACCCGGTAGAACCGTTCGGTCAGCCGCTGCAGATGCCGGGGCGAGATCCCCACGCCGGTATCGACCACTTCGAAGCGGACACCGGCTGATATCGTGTACAGCGCTATCCTGATCTCTCCGCCTGCCGGGGTGTAGCGCACGGCGTTCATGACCAGGTTGGATACCGCCGCATGCAGGTCCTCCTGGTTGCCGAGCAGGCCGATGTCCGGCTCGATCTCGCTATGCAACACATGCCCGCCCTGCACCCCGCTCGCCAGGCGCGCCTCCTCGGCGACCTCGCTTACCAGCGTGGAGAAGTTGACCGCGCGCTTGCCCTCGGGGACCTTGCGACTCTCCAGGCGCGCCAGCGTCAGCAGGTCCTGCAGGATACGCATCATGCGCTCGCTCTGGCGCTTCATCCGCGCCAGCGGCCGGGCCAGACCGGGGTGACCGCCGAGTTCCCCTTCCAGTTGCTCGAGCGAGCCCTGCAGTACCGCGAGCGGCGTGCGCAGCTCATGCGATGCATTGGAGACGAAGTCACGGCGCATGGTTTCCAGCAGGTGTTGCTGGGTCACGTCGCGGGCCAGCAGCAGGTATTGCTTGCGCTCGAAAGGCACAATGCGAATGGAAATCCGCAGTCGCTTGTCATGCGGGGATTCGATGCCCAGGCCGTGCCCGTACTCGCCGGACGAGAGATGCTGACGGAGTTCCGGGTTCCTCACCAGGTTGGTCACCGGCTGCCCGATATCGGATCGCTTGATGCCGAGGATCGACGTGGCGGCATCGTTCATCCACTGGATCCGGTGGGCCTTGTCGAGCACGACGGTGGCATCGGGCAGGGCCTGGGTCGACGCCTTGAACTGCTTCAGCAGGCGGCCGAGCTGTTTCTTGCGCTTGGCGGCCTTGCGACGTTTCACCTCCAGCCGGTAGTAGACATAGCCCCAGATGCCGCGTGCGGATGCCGGAAGCCGGTTGGCGCTGTCCTCGAGCCAGCGCGCCAGGCGCCGGATATGGTAGAGGTGCCAGGACAGGTAACCGAGCACCACACCCGGCAGCAGCCAGTAGCTCAGTCCGGTGAATTCACAGACGATCCCGACCGCCAGCAGCAGTGCGCCGACCGTAAGCAGCTCCCGATACAGTGAAACGGGTTTGTACAATCAGGAACCCCGCAGACTGAACCGGTAACCCGTACCCCGCACCGTCTGGATCAACCAGTCCTTGCCGGATGGCTCCAGCGCCTTGCGCAGGCGCCGGATATGCACGTCCACCGTGCGTTCCTCGATGAACACCTGGTGCCCCCAGACACTGTCCAGCAGCTGGCTGCGCGAATACACCCGGTCCGGGTTCGCCATGAAATGTCTCAGCAGGCGAAACTCCGTCGGGCCCAGGGTGATTTCGCTGCTGCCGGCCATCACCCGGTGGGTAATGCTGTCGATGACCAGGCCGCCCAGCTCGAGCCGTTCCTGGTCCTCGGGCGTCTGCTGGTTGCGCAACTGGGCACGGATACGCGCCCGCAGTTCCTTGAGGGAAAAGGGCTTGACGATATAGTCATCCGCGCCGCCATCCAGCCCGGCCACGCGGTCGCTGACCTCGCCGCGCGCCGTCAGCATAATCACGGGCAGGGCACGGAAGCGATCGATGCGCCGGATCTGGCGCAGCCAGTTCAGGCCTGTGGTGTCGGGCAACATCCAGTCGAGCAGCACCACGTCGGGCTGATGCCCCTCCAGCAGCTTGCGCGCTTCAGTGACGGTGCCGGCGCTGAATGTCGTGTAGCCCGCCTGTTCGAGGGACTCGGCCAGCATCTCACGGAGATCGGCCTCATCTTCCACGATCAGGATCGAGGGCATCCCTGCAGCACCTTCAGCAACATTCTCACGCAGCGGTTCAAACCCCGAACTGCTGGTCGATCTCATCGATGGTCGTGTGTCGTACATCCTTGCCCCTCACGAGATACACGATATATTCGCAAATGTTCTTGGCATGGTCACCGATCCGTTCCAGCGCCCGAACGACCCAGATCAGCGACTGAAATTCCTCGATATCCGCGGGATCGGTTTTCATGTGCTCGATGAGTTCCGCCAGCAGTTCGAAGTAGCGCTTGTCGACGTCCTTGTCCTTGCGCGCGGTCTTCACGGCAGACTCCATGTCCATGCGCACGAAGGCATCCAGCGCCTCACGCAGCAGTCCCACCACCATCAGCCCGAGCCCGTCGATCTGCTGCATCAGTACTCCCGTATTGGCAAAACCGGCAGCTTCGAGATCGATGGTGGCACGTGCGATTTTTTCGGACTCGTCGCCGATACGCTCGATGTCAGTGATGGTCTTGATAATCGCCATGACCATGCGCAGGTCGCCGGCCGCCGGCTGACGCCGCGCCAGGATGTAAGTACAGTCCTCGTCAATGCTGACTTCCTGCGCATTGACGCGATGATCGGTGCGGATGACGTAGTCGGCCAGCTCGGTGTTCTGTTCGCGCAACGCGGTGAGGGCGTCGTTGACCTGGCTCTCCGCCAGCCCCCCCATCGATACCACCCGATTGCGCAAGCTCTCCAGCTCACGGTCAAATCGATGGTGAATGTGCTCACCCAGGCCGGTCTGATTCATAGTGTGTGTACCCGCATTGTTTGCCAATAAACGCCCGAACGAACAGGAAATTCCCGACTCGTCGCGGGCACGAGTGTATGCCTGAATTATGACATATTTGTGACATGCCTCCCCCTCGTTTGAACAGGGGTAATCGCTGGCTTTATCAGACTATTGTAATACTGCTGTCACAAACGCCCGCTAGAGTTGCCTCAACTTCAATACCCGCTACCGGGTCATCAACAGGAGATACCATGCGCAACACTGTTTCCAGTACGATCATTGCCGGCCTGCTGGGCCTGGGCCTGTCCACGGCACAAGCCGCCCGCGATCACATCATGATCGTCGGCTCCAGCACGGTCTATCCGTTTGCCACGGTCGTGGCCGAGAATTTCGGCAAAAAAACCCGGTTCAAGACCCCCAAGATCGAGTCCACGGGTTCCGGCGGCGGCCTGAAGCTGTTCTGTGCCGGTGCCGGCGTCGACACCCCGGACATTACCAATTCCTCGCGCAAGATCAAGAGTTCCGAGATCGAGACCTGCAAGAGCAACGGCGTGACTGATATCGTCGAGGTCAAGATCGGCTATGACGGCATCGCCCTGGCCAACTCCAGGAAGGCCGAGCAGCTGTCACTGACACTGCGCGACATCTACCTGGCCCTGGCCAAGGACGTCCCGGCCCCGGACGGCAGCGAAATGCTGGTCGCCAACC
>JBATJF010000123.1:0-4767 GCA_049668345.1 Gammaproteobacteria bacterium | reverse complement strand
TCGCCGGCACGTCGTGGTGCGGTGTCGGCCGGTATCGGATGCCCGGTGATAGTGCGCGCGGCCTCGATGACCTGCCTGACCGAGTAGCCGGTACTGTTGCCCAGGTTGTAGGTCGAGTTGCCGCCGCCGTTAAGCAGCGCCTCCAGCGCCAGCAGGTGGGCCCGGGTGAGGTCGGAGACATGCACGTAATCGCGGAGGCAGGTGCCGTCCGGGGTGGGATAGTCATCGCCGAAGATGCGGATGCCGTCGCGCTGGCCGGTGGCGACCTGCAAGACCAGCGGGATGAGGTGCGTTTCCGGCTCGTGGCGCTCGCCGATCCTGCCCGAGGCGTCGGCGCCGGCCGCGTTGAAATAGCGCAACACGCTCCAGGTCAGGCCGCTGGCCGGACTCAGGTCCGCCAGCAGGCGCTCCACCGCGAGCTTGGTGGCGCCGTAGGGGTTGGTCGGGTTGCGCGTATGCTCCTCGGTGATCGGCACCTGTTCGGGTTCGCCGTATACCGCCGCCGTCGAGGAAAAGATGAAGTGTTTGACGCCGGCTGCCTGCATGGCCTCCAGCAGGCCAATGGTATTGGCCACGTTGTTGCGGTAATACATGAGCGGCTGTTCGACCGACTCGCCGACCTGCGAATGGGCGGCGAAGTGCATCACCGCCCTGACCGGGTAGTCGGCGAAGACCCGCTGCAGGTCCGCGGGATTGCCGAGATCGCCCTCGACGAAGTCACCGCCGGGTAGCAGTTCCCGGTGACCCCGCGACAGGTTGTCGAGCGTGACCACCGGGTAGTCGGCGCGCAGCAGGTCGAGCACCATGTGTGAACCGATATAACCGGCACCGCCGACGACAAGAATGACTGGTTTGCCCATGTTCGATACTGTGTTACTGGTTGACCGCCGCCGGATCACGATCGTGCCGGTCGGCGAGTGCATAAATGCGCTGCGTGAGTGCCCGCCCGAGCGCTTCCTTCCTGCCGCGCAGCTGGCTGGTCCGGGTGTTGATGGCGTCGTTGTACAGGACCGGTCTGGGCCATGAGGCGAGCAGGGCGTTCAGTGCGGGGGAGGAATCCTGTGCGTCCTCCAGCGCGTCGATCAGCAGTACATCGATCAGGCGCGGGTCCAGCTTCGCGACCAGGTCGTCGTCGGGCGAGAAGGTGTCGACGATTTTAAAACCATAGTCTTCTAACAGTTCTGACAAGAAGCGCCGTGATTTTCCCCTGGCGCACAGCGCGAGGCGAAGTTTTTTTTTAGCCGGCTGCGCGTAGGGCTCCACGGCAGCGTAGTCCTGCACTCGGTAGGTGGTGGCGGCCGGGTTGTCACCGCGTTCGTCGGCAAGCAGTGTTTCCGTGCCGGCCTGTGCTGGCTGTGCGGACATCGCGTCATCAGGGCGTTCTTCTGCGGCGGCTGACTCCGGGGCCACTGGTTCGGCGGGCGGTTGCTGCGCAGCCGCGGCGGCGACTTCCCGTTCGTCGGCCAGGTCTTCCTCGCTGACCTCGGCCGGTGCATGCACCGGGAATATGCCGCTTTGCTGTTTTTCCCGCGCGACATCGGTGACCAGCTTCGCATCGATACGGCGTTTCTGGTCGGCATAGCCGTACACCAGGGAGATGTCGCAGAGCAGGTTGATCAGCCGCGGGATGCCGCCACTGTAGCGGTGAATGGCCGCACAGGCCCGGGGGGTGAAGGTGTCCGGGTCGCCGCCGGCGACCTGCAGGCGGTGGCGGATATAACCGGCCGTATCGCTCTCCGACAGGGGTTCCAGGTGATAGTCCACGGTGATGCGCTGGGCGAACTGCACCAGGTCGGGACGGCGCAGCGTCTCGCGCAGTTCGCGCTGCCCGGACAGCACCACCTGGAGAGACAGGTCCTTGTCTGCATTGATGTTGGACAGCATGCGCAGCTCTTCGAGCGTCTCCGCGTCCATGTTCTGCGCCTCGTCGACAATCAGCACGGTGTGCCGGTTCTGCGCATATTCGTCGATGATGAACTCCACGAAGCGCTGGTGCATCTCGACCTTGCTCATGTCCTTGTGGTCGAGATTGAAGGCCAGCAGGATCCATTGCAGCAGCTCGCCGAACGAGCGGTGGGTGTTCGTGATCAGGCCGATGGTGTATTCCTGGCCCATGTTGTTGAGCAGCTGGCGGATCAGCGTCGTCTTGCCGGCACCGATTTCGCCGCTGATGACGATAAAGCCCGCCTGGTTCACCAGGCCGTACTCCAGCAGCGTCATGGCCATGCGGTGTTGCTTGCTGGGATACAGGAAGCCCGGGTCCGGCAGCAGGGTGAAGGGCTTTTCCCTGAGTTTGTAGAAGGTTTCGTACATCTGCTGACCGTATCAGGCGAGCTTGCCATCCGCCTTGTTAAGGACGGTGCCGACGATGTTGGTGACGCTCAGCAGTTCGACGGCACGCTGCAGTTCGTCTTTCTGGGTCACGCCTTCCTCGACCACCAGCAGCGCGGCATCCACGTGGGGTGCGAACGCCAGCGTGTCCGATGAAGTCAGCAGCGGCGGCAGATCGAAGATGACAATGCGGCCTGGATAGCGCGATTTCATTTCCGCGACCAGCTGGCCCATCTTCGGCGAGCTGAGCATTTCGGAGGAATTGCCCAGCGGCCGGCCACCGGGCAGCACTACCAGGCGATCGACGATGCCGGGTTTGAACAGCAGGTCCGTAATGGGTGTGTCCTCGGTCAGGTAATCGCTCAGTCCCTTGCGCTGCGGCAAACCGAAGTGCTCCAGCAGGTCAGGCTGTTGCAGGTTGGCGTCGACCAGCATCACGGTGTGATCGACTTCCCGGGCGATGCTGATCGCCAGGTTGATCGCGGTCAGCGTCTTGCCCGCACTGACACCCGGGCTGGTGACCGCCAGGGTGTTCCAGCGGTGTTCCTTGAATATCTGCAGGATGCGGGTGCGCAGCAGGTTGTAGGCCTCGGTGAACGGGCTGGGCGGCATGCCGGCAATGATGCGCTGATTGCGCAGTACGGTTTCATTCAGGCTGACGGGTGCCGTGACCGCCTGGCCCCGCGCCGCGCCGGCCTCATGCCGTGGCGGTGCCGGCTGCATGATGTCATCACCCTGCCTGATCTGGCGTTCCTGCCGGGCCTTTTCCAGTGCCTGTTTGATACGTTCCATGCTTGCGTCTTCCAGTATGCCAGCCGAGAGTATAAAGCCTTTATATTTCAGCAGGTAGGGTCTTGGGAACTGTCCCCTGGTACAGATTGACCGTGAGCAGTCGGGCGCCGGGGTGATGTCCCGCTCGCCGGATGCTTCGGTTAATTACTATCGGTGATGTCGTGATAAACCTAAGTATCAAGGGGTTACGGAAACTGTCATATTCCATTTTGTCATTGCCGCACAGGCGGAAATCCGGAACAAATGCTGATGCGGCGGCTGGATTCCGGGCCTGTGCTGCGCCTGGCATGACAAGGTAACCCGGTGTTGCCTGCGTGTGGCACCCGGATGCCGGGCCGCCTGAATCGTATTGCCCGTCTGTACAGGCAGGTCGTGTCCATCCTTCCAGGAGGGCCGGCAGACAAACCGGCGCTCATTCGCCGACCAGCTGATCGACCTTGCGCAACCCCCTGAACCACATCACGTCCAGCGGCGAGACCAGGAAGTGGACCAGTAACAGCAGGATAATGATTCCGGCCGCTATCGAACCGAGCAACAGGTAACGCCGCCGTTTCTGCACGCTGTTTTCAGCCGCGCTGGTCAGGTACGGGACAACGGCCAGCGGGGCGGTATGCAGCAGGGTGGTCACACCCTTAACGCCGCGCACGGCGTTGTCCAGGCTCTCGCCAACAGCCGCGGAGCCCACGCCCGCGCCCAGGGCCAGCACCAGACTGAGGAAGATGATAGCGCCCCGGTTCGGACTGATGGGTTCTTCCGGCAGGATAGCGGGATCGATCAGGGTGAATTTCTCGCCCTTGCGCTCCTTCTCCATTTGCTGGGCCACTTCCGCCGTCATCTGCTTGGCCCGGATTTCCTGGTAGCGCCGGGTGGAATTTTCCAGGTCACGCGCGAGGCCCTGGTATTCCTGCTCGGACTTGGGCGTCTGTAGCAGCCGGTTCTCGTATTGCGCCACCTTGTCCATGAGCTGGGCGCGCTTGGTGCGCAGGGAGCGTATTTCCGTATCGGCCGCCGCCAGTTGGGAACTCAGGCTGACATAGGCCGGGTTGTCGGGCGTGGCGGTTGGCAGGTTTGAGCCTCGCGAGGATGAGACCTCTTTGATCTCGGCTTCCAGCCTGGCGATCTGCCGGGTCAGGCTTTTTACGTCCGGGTGTTCGGCGGTGTAGGTCTGTTTGGCGGTTGCCAGGTCATCGCGCAGGGTCCGCAACTGGGCCTGCAGGTCATCGGCCGAGGCGGCCTGCCCGGTTTCCAGTTCCAGCGCCCGGATCTCGCGCTTGACCCGCGCGACGTCCGGGTGGTCCGGCGAGTAGCGGCTGGCCAGCCCGACATATTCCGTGCGCAGCGCCTCCAGGCGTGCCGAAGAACTCAATACATTGCCACTGCTGCCATACGGATCCAGCACGCCAAGCTGACCCTCCAGGTAGATCTTCCGCTCTTCCAGCGTCCGGACCTGGGTATCGAGGTCGGAAATTTCCCGTTCCGTGCGTTCCAGTATCTGGGTATTGAGGTCGCGCAGCTCCGGCAGGGTGTTGACATTGCGTTCCTTGAATTCCGCCAGTTCCTTTTCCAGGCGGCTGATTTCATCGCTCAGCCGGCTCGATTCAACGGACAGGAAGTCATAGGTTTCCGCGGCCTTCTCGGTGCGCG
>JBATJF010000122.1:0-4497 GCA_049668345.1 Gammaproteobacteria bacterium | reverse complement strand
TCCAGGGCCCTGGCACGCTCCATCGCGGGCAGGTATACCCAGTAGCCGTTTTCCTTACTGCCCTCGGCAACTCGTTGCCGTGGCTCCAGCCCGAGCTCGTCGAGGCGGCTCGCGACCGCATGCAGTTGCTCCTCGATATAGAAGGGACCCAGTGTCCGGCATGCCGGTATGCCGGCGCCCGGCGGCTGTGTCATGGTCAGCGTATCCAGGGCCCTGCTCGCCTCCCCTTCCGGCACCGTCGCAGATTGCTGCTGCATTTCCTGGAGCGTGACGAGGCGACTGGCGGATGCCGGCAGTGGCGGCAGTTCGCTTTGCGTCTCGATGGCCCGCCCGTCGCTGTAGAGGTTCCAGCCGAAATAGACCAGGTTGGCGATGAGCAGCAGGTAAACGAGGTGGCGCATCAGGTTTCTCCGGCGAGTATGGCGATCCCCTTGAGAACCAGGCCTGCATCATGCCTGATATCAAGGCCAAGCAGTGGCAACAGCACCGGCGCATCACCACCGGTGAGCACGACAACGGGCCGCAGCCCCGTATCCGCCGCCATGTCGGTCACGAGACGCTCGATGGCCGCAGCCGCGGCGAACAGGCTGCCGCTGTTGATGGCATCGGCCGTGGTGGTCGCCAGCAGCACGGGGGGCGAGGCCTCGCACTGCAGCGGCAGGCCGGCGGTCTGTGCCGCCAGTGCCTGGCGCATCATAGCTACGCCGGCCAGGATCTGGCCACCGCGATGCCGGCCGTTCGCGTCGACCAGGTCCAGGGTGATCGCGGTGCCGCAATCGACCACGCAGACGGCGTCGGCGACGGCATGCCAGGCCGCAATCATCGCCGCCCAGCGGTCAGCGCCTAGCTGCTCGGGACGTTCATAGGCACAGGTCAAGCCGGCCGCCTGCCGGCTTGCACGGATGAACTGCGGACGTAGCCGCCAGGTTCGCACGGCCCAGTCGGCCAGGCGTTCCGCCTGCACGGTGCCGGCGACACTCGACACGAGGATGCGTTCCGGCGCGGCCATGTCGCCCCAGGCCTGCTCCAGCAACGGCACCAGATCGTGGCCACGATGCACGAACCGGCCCGGCGATCCGGTTTTCCGTCCATCGGCCAGTGCCCACTTGAGTGATGTGTTGCCGATATCCACCAGCAGGTTCATGGTGTCATCCGCACACTGACCTCGCCGGATGTGAATCGTCTGCAGCCGGTATCCGTGTCAACCAGCAGGGCACCCCCCGCATCGATGCCGCGGGCCGTTCCGCGCACGGTCGAATCATGCAGGCGCAGGTCGACCTGGCGCCCGCTGACGAGGTCGTGCCGCTGCCAGTCCGTCATGAAAGGCTGCAGGCCGCCCGTCTCGAACGTCTGCAGCGCGGGCAGCAGGCTGTCGAGCAGGCCGGCGGCCAGCCGGTTGCGCGAGATGTCCTGCCGGCCCGTCAGGCTGTACAGGTCGGTCCAGGCCTGGTCGATCGTCTGCGCCGTGGCCTGGCGCATCGCGACATTGATGCCGACCCCGATGACCACGGCACAGGGGCCCGCCGATTCGCCCGCCACGTCGATGAGGATGCCGGCCAGCTTGGCGTCCCCGGCCAGTATGTCGTTGGGCCATTTCAGCCCGGCGTCGCTCACGCCAAACGCCTGCAGGCAGCGCAGTACGGCGATACCGGCCACCAGGCTCAGGCCGCCGAGTGCCGCGGCACCCAGCGGTGAACGCCACAGCAGCGACAGGTAAAGATTGGCGGCGAACGGCGACACCCAGCATTTCCCGCGGCGGCCGCGGCCACGGTGCTGCAGCTCGGCGAGGCATACCGACCCCGAACGGGCACCGTCCAGGGCCTGACCGCGCAGGCGCGTATTGGTCGAATCGGTTTCCAGCAGCACCTCGACGGGCCCGAGCAGGGCCCGCGACGCTGCGCTCGCATAGGACAGGATCCTGTCACGGTCCAGCAGTTCACAGGACACGGGCAGGCGGTAACCCCTGCCGCGCACGGCTTCGATTTCGATACCCGAGTCGCGCAGGGCCTTGAGATGTTTCCATACCGCCATGCGGCTGATACCGAGCGCGGCGCCCAGGGCTTCTCCCGAATGAGTCCGACCGTCCGCGAGACGGGCCAGTAACTTGCCGCGCAGCTGCATGGCGGAAGATTAGCATATTCATTGTACGCGGAATATTCGCCGCACCCTGCCCGCGCGGACACACCGGACCGGGACGATCCGCGCATGCCGTCGCGTCACCGGATAACGGCCCTACGCCGCACGGCCGGGCCGCGAATCCGGAGCGGCATACCGCAGCCGGCCGGCGTTGCATCCGGATCGGAATCCGTGCAGCCGTACAGATAACGGCCGGCTGCGACAGTGCTGCCGTCAGCCGAAACCCCTTCCCTGTCGGCGGCCTAAGGAGACGCTCGCGGCGCGCGGGGGATCATGAGATAGGTTCTGATGACATCGCCACCGGGAGCATTTATCTTGATTCTGCTGCGTTCGAGCCGGACAGTTCTTTTCATGACTCCTATCTTCAACTCTCGGTAGCACCCCTCGGCCATCTTTATTTTGCCCGCAACCCGGGCCAGTGTGTAACCGGCCGCTCAGGCGCAGTTAACCCCCGTGCCCCCAAGGCCGCAATAACCGCGCGGATTTTTCGCCAGGTATTGCTGGTGATAATCCTCGGCGTAGTAGAACTCGGGAGCCTCGAGGATCTCGGTGGTGATCTGCCCGAAGCCACCGTCCGTCAGCCGCGCCTGATAGGATTCGCGTGACGCCAGCGCGGCGGTCGTCTGGTCGCCATCGTACACGTAGATGGCGGAACGGTATTGCGTGCCGGTATCGTTGCCCTGGCGCATGCCCTGGGTGGGATCGTGCGCTTCCCAGAAGACCTTGAGCAGGGTGTCGTACGTCACCTGCGTCGGGTCGAAGACGACCAGCACCACCTCGTTGTGCCCGGTCATGCCGGAGCAGACCTCCTCGTAGGTGGGATTCACGGTATAGCCGCCGGCATAACCCACGGCCGTGCTGTAGACCCCTTCCAGCTCCCAGAACTTGCGTTCGGCACCCCAGAAGCAGCCCAGACCGAACAGCGCCGTCTGCATGCCCTCCGGAAACGGAGGCTTGAGCGGGTGCCCGTTCACGGCGTGCCGGTCCGGCACCGTTACGGCGGAGTCGCGCCCGGGCAGGGCCTCGTCGGGTGTCGGCATTCTCGTCATGCCTGCCATGTCTGCCCCCTTTCGATCGTGTCGTGGAAATGCCCTGATAATAGCATCGTCCCGCTACGGCGGAAGCCACCTGCAACCCGGGATAATACCGCCTGCGGTGTATTCCCGTCCTGATCCCGTCCCGATATACTGCCATCATGCGCCAGAACAAACTCATCCGCTACGGCGGTATCGACCAGGACACCAACGGTGGCATGACCGCGGCCGGCCGCATCATCCGCGATGCCTGGGCGTTCGGTATCATCCCGGAAACCGAGACCTGCGCCGGCTGGAACAAGCAGGCACTCGAGGATCTGTGGAACAGGACCCACGCGGAGTGGGAAAAATACGGCCACCAGGTAAACCGGCTGCCCGAGGAAATCCGCGAACGCTATTTGCGCATCCAGCGGTTGGCGTTCGAGCGGGCGCGCGCTGCCGGATGGGATGCCAGCCTGAACGATAACGACTGACCGGCAGCCGCTGCGACCGCGCAGCATCGCAGCCCCCGTGTCCACGCTGCAAACATGACCACACGCCCGCGACCCGGGCTGCCGCCGGGGTATACGAACACGCAGGCAGGCTCGGAGTAGATGTGCAAACGGAACGCTTCTTCGTGTGGATTCGGTAGCAACAGCGATTCCTCTGTCGACGGGCATATAACGCCGAGGATTTTCCCGGCTTCGTGCAGCCAGTAACCATTTGGAATACTGCTCAGGCAATTTTAATGAGACAGGTTCTGGTAAAAAACGTGCTCTGCCCCCCTTCACCTGCTGGCCGTACCGACCGGACCGAACACGGCAAGCTGAAGGGCGCCGACCCTGGTATCCTGGAGATGCTTGGGCGGTATGAATTTCAGCAGGCCGAGGTTTTTCAAGCGCTCGTAGGGCTGTGCCCCGATACCCGCAATGTAGACAGCCCTGCCGGCACGCACCATGTCGAGTATGGCCTGCTCGAGCGCCAGGGAGGATGACACACCGAGGTGTTGCACATCGGTCATGTCAACCACCATGGCTTCAAGCCCTTCGACCTGGGAGTTACTGCGGCTGATCGCACGCGAGGTGCCGAAGATCATAGACCCGCGCATATACAGCAGCAGCACTTTGTTGCCGGCCTCCTGCAGGATGTCTTTCTCGTAGGGTGTCAGCCCGATATCGGTGCTCTCGGGATCGGTCACTGCCTTGACATCGGCCGCCTGCAGTTCCGAGAGCCGCATGACCGTCATGACGTTGGCGACGAACAGGCCGATACCGACAGCAACGATGAGATCGACGAACACGGTCAGCAATATGACCCCGAAGGTGATCATGCTGCCTTTCGGCGAGAT
>JBATJF010000121.1:0-3423 GCA_049668345.1 Gammaproteobacteria bacterium | reverse complement strand
CGCGGGCGTGCAGGGCTACCTGTACATCGTGCTCGGCGGCGAGCAGTACGAGCACGTTGCCGGGATGATCGGGAGCAGCTACACCCTCGATTCCGCGCTGGCGGTGTTGATGGTTGCGCTGGTCACGGCACTGGGTGGCGGGCTGCTGGTATTCGCCGTGCTCACCCGGCGCCTGCGCCTGCTCGGCAATGTCATGTGCCGCTACAGCGGCGAGCAGACCGACGCGAGCGTTGCCGGACGCTACCCGGGCACATCGGATGATGAAATCGATACCCTCGGTCGGCAGTTCAACGCCATGGCCGACAAGATCGGCACGCAGCTGGACACACTCAGGCGCATGGACAGCGTGCGCCGCGAAATGGTGGCGAACATCTCGCACGATCTGCGCACGCCCCTGACCACGCTGCGCGGTTACCTCGAAACACTGGACCTGCAGCGCGGCACGCTGGATGAACGGCAACAGCGTGAATACCTGCAGACGGCACTCGCTCACAGCCAGCGGCTGGCCGACATGGTGGAGGAGCTGTTCGAGCTGGCGCGGCTGGATTCCTGCGAGTCGGTGGTGTACGCAGAGCCGTTCTCGATGTGCGAACTGGTGCAGGACGTTTGCCAGAAATACCTGCTGCGAGCACGTGAGAAATCCATCACGCTGGATGTCGACCTGAACCCGGACACGCCACCGGTGTACGGCGACATCGGCATGATGCAACGGGTGCTGGAAAACCTGCTGGAAAACGGTCTGCGCCACACGCCGGCTGGCGGTCGCATCCGTATCGGCGTGGATGTGGACTCCGGCAACGTCGTGGTGCAGGTAGCGGACACCGGCTGCGGCATACCGGAAGAGGATATGCCGCGCATCTTCGAGCGCTTCTATCAACGCGACAAACACCGCTCGGGCAGTGACAACGCCGGACTCGGGCTGGCCATCGTGCGTCGTATCCTGGAACTGCACGGCAGCGTGATCCAGGTCAGCAGCGATCTCGGCAGGGGGACGACCTTTTCCTTCCGGCTGCCCGCGGGGTCAGGGGGCAGGGTCAATTGATCGAAAGCCTGTCGCCGTCTTATCGGACAGCGCATAGCCTGCAGATTTTCCCGAAATCCTGATGGCGGCGCACTGCAATCCGCCGGCTCGATCAAAACAGGTTAATCAGCGAAGCGGGCAGAACGGTGCCGCCCGTGTTTGTCCGCTGGTACCAAAGGACAATATACGGGGACTGCTGCTGACGCTATCGTAATAACCAGTGGCGCACATAATAAGTCTCCTCCCAACAAGCCACTTTCACACCCCGCTCATGGATGACGCGGGGTGTGTTTTGTTGTGCCGTTAGTGGCAACGGCCGGCGGAATAAATGAAAATGGCGTCTGGGCGCCAGTCATCCTGACATCCGCAGGAAGGCTACGACCACAGCTACCATTTCGTCGCCACATTTATCGGCGAACACCTGGCCTCGCATGCCAGGGCGCTGCAGGGATAGCTGACCTGTGCAGTGAAACGGCAGTCAGGGCACCAGACAGCGAGCCGTGATTCAGAAGCCGGTCTTATCCATGACCAGTATTGCTGCCGGGATCAGGGCCGCGATAAATATCAGCGCCCCGCAGATGGATGAGTAGATTGTCCGTATCATCACAGGCTCCCCCGTTATCCGGATGGTGATGTCATGCCGCTGTTCGTGGTCAATTCAGCGTAAGTCGACTGGATGTCGTCCCGACCCCGCCGGGTACACACGGTCTTACGGCTGCCTGAATATTTGCAAATAACATGCCAGAAACCCGATTCCTGTAAGTGGTTCATTCGCAAGCGCAAGTGAATATGCGTGCCGGTGTGGTATATCGCATGCTGCGCTCAATCGGTGCATATCGGTCATAAACGCACCAGATTAACGCCGCTCGGGTGGCAGGCGAAGGTGCCGGCCGGTTTGGGCCATGTGCAAGAGCGACCACGGGTACTTCCCGTTACATCGTGCTCTCACTCACGTGAACTATGAGTTGATCAGAAATTCACTGGAAGAAAAATCCGCTGTTTTTCCTGCGGGGTGCGCGAGCCTTGTTCAGAACCGTACCCGCAAGATTGTCGCTGCCGATCATCTCGACGGCGAGTTCCGTATCCTGTTTCGTCGTCACGCCATCCTCGATGACCAGCAGGGTGGTGTCCGACTGCCGGGCAAGGGAATTTGCCTCGGTCGATGCCAGTACCGGTGGCAGGTCAAAGATTACGATATGGTTGTGCGCGCGTGTCTTCAGGTCCAGTGTTAGCTGTTTCATCTGTCGCGAGTTCAGCGGTCCGTAGGAATCGTGCAGCGGTTCTCCGCCCGGTAATATCACCAGATCGTCGAAATGAGCGGACCTGATGAGCAGTTTTTCCACGGCTACATCATCAGCCAGGTAGTCACCCAGTCCCCAGCCTTCCGGAAGTCCCAGATGTCCCAGTACCGCGGGCCGGCGCAGGTTGGTGTCGACCAGCAGCACCGTGTAGCCAACCATCCTGGCCATGCTGATGGCCAGGTTGATGGCGGTGAGTGTCTTGCCCGCGCCTTCGCGCGGGCTTGTGATGGCGAGACTGTTCCGGCCGTTTTCCCTGAAGCGGTGCAGGATCTGCGCGCGCAGCAGGTGATAGGATTCCGCGAAGGGGCCGGGGGCGTTGCCGGTCAGGACACGGTTCTCCTCTAATACACCGGTATCGAGCGTGACGGACCGGGCCTGTGAATAATCAATCCTGAGCTGCCCGGCGCGCGGCGGGCCGGCTGGTGCTGGCGGCAGATCGTACCCGGTCGTGTCCGAACGCCAGAGGTCTGCCGCGGTTTGCGTCATGTGTTGCACAGGCATATCCGTGTCAAAGTTCCTGTAGGCTGTGTCCGGGCCGTGCATTTGCCGGTCTGCCAGTTGCCGGCCCCCGCCTGTTATCGCGTGCATGGGTGTATGCAGCTCGTAACGGTCTGTTCACGTATCAGTGCCGGCATGCGCACCGTCATCGCCGGCATTCTCAGCAACCGGTGCGCATACAGCTTTCCGGCCCTATGCCGTTTTCACCAGGCTGTCGCGGCGACCCACGACGACGAGACCGATCAGCCCGGAGAAGAGCAGTATTGCGGCAGGCGGAACGGGCACAGACTGGATCCGGATATTGTCGAAGTCTCCATTGGCAAAGCCGGCTCCCGTACGCCCACCCAGGACCAGGCGGCCGTTGAAGGTATCGAGGTCAAAGCCTGGAACGAGAATGCCGCTCAACAGATTGTGCACGGTAGCGGTTCCATTTACGTCTTCAACCAGGGTCAGTGCCATCTTGGCATCGGCTCCCTCGTTGGTGAAGCTCCACTGTGCCTGGTGAAAGACATTCTGGTTGAGGGTAAATGGTGCTGTCAGATCTGCCAGCTGCTCGACGTTGCCTGACAGTCCTGTCATGCGTACATTGTTCCCCCCAAAGGC
>JBATJF010000120.1:0-10639 GCA_049668345.1 Gammaproteobacteria bacterium | reverse complement strand
AAGCCTACGCGCCAAGAAACTATAAGCCCCCATACCAGGAAACATATTAAATAAGACCTCTGGAAAACCTAGCTGTACTGTCCTCTCGGCAACAATATAGTCACAGGACAACGCCCCCTCAAAACCTGCGCCAAGCGCGTTACCTCTAATCATCGACAATGTAGTTACAGGAACATTCATATTTGAATAAATGCTATACATAACCTCAATACTCAATTGCATATAATCATTGAGTCTTTTTTTATCTGCCATATTTATACAGTCAAGGAATAGCCTTAAATCTCCTCCCAGACTAAAAACGCCTGGTTTAAGAGAACCAAAAACGATGTACTTGATTTTTGACTGCCCAGAGAAAGTGATATCAGTCGTAATCCTATTTCTTACAACTTGAAGAAATCGGTTGAGATCATTAAGTAACTGTGGCGTAAAACATGGGCGTGGGTGCGGATTCATATAGCACCACATCACCCCGCTTTCCTGATCAAAATCAGTTACCAGCTGGTCATAAAACTGGGTAAGTACAGAGCTGTTATTGTTATCCATGGTCTACCTCCGATTTCTGCAGTTATCTAGATCATGTTGGCTGCATAAAAACTCTATTGTTTATATTGTTTTTCAGCACAGACTTTACATATATTGATACGTGTAATCAAATTCTTACACGACCTGCAAGTTCATGCATTTATTAAATATATGTTTATAATAATTTTATTAAATACTGTTGCTTTTTCTATTCAGTGCACGAGGTAAATTCTGCGCGCCCGGATCCACCTTCAGAAGCACCATTGCACCAATGACAAACAATACCAGTAGCGACAATATACCGACGCGTGAACTATTCGCCAATACCCCGACCCACCCCATCATAACCGGCCCAATGATTGCGGCGAACTTTCCAAGCATGTTGTAAAAGCCAAAAAATTCTGCTGTACGGTTTTCCGGAATCATGCGCGCATACAAAGATCGACTGAGTGCCTGCACACCTCCCTGCGCAAGCCCGATCATCAGCGCCAGGACATAGAACTCGGTGGCCGTGCTCATGAGCGACGCCCAGACGGTAACAACCATGTAAATCAACAAACCGGTAATGATTCCTGCTTTTGGTCCATACCGGCTGCCAAGCCACCCGAAAGCCAGCGCAGACGGGAACCCGACGAACTGCGTGATCAGCAGTGCCGCAATCAGGCTATTCTGGTCGAACCCGAGCGATAACCCGTAATCAACCGCCATGCGTATAATGGTGTCTATACCATCGATGTACAGCCAGTAAGCAATCAGAAACATCCATATGTTGCGCATTGCCCTGACCTCATGCAGGGTATGCCAGATACGTACGAATCCCTGCCCGATGTAATACACCGGAGTGTCATTTGCTGGCAACCTCGGCTCCTCTACGAGCAACATCAGCGGCATGGAAAACAACATCCACCAGCAAGCGACGATGAGAAAGGAAACTCTTACTGCTGATTCAGCATCCACCAGCCCGAACCAGGACGGGTGCATTGTCATCAACACGTTTACCGACAGCAACAATCCGCCGCCCAGATAACCCAGCGAAAATCCCAGTGCCGATACCCGGTCGACATCTTCATTATCTGAAACAAACGGCAACAACGAATCATAGAAAACATTGCTTCCGGAGAAGCCTATCATTGAAATACCATACAGGACTGCGGCCAGCAGCCAGTCACCTTGCCCAACGAGATACAGACCGCCGGTCATCAGCATTCCCAGAAAGGCAAATCCGAACAGCATCGCCTTGCGACGGCTCATACTGTCTGCAATCGCACCGAGTACTGGCGCCATCAATACAATGATCAGGCTGGCCAGGGAATTGGCCATTCCCAGCCTGAACGTACTGTCGACTGCACTCAGCCCTGCATTCCAGTATTCCTTGAAAAATACCGGGAAGAATCCCGCCATAACTGTCGTCGAGTAGGCGGAATTGGCCCAGTCATAAAATGCCCAGCCCCACTTTTGTCGAGAACGTCTCATGTTTTCTTTACTCCCGGGTCCGGACTTGGTATGGATAGTCTGGTGCAATGCATGGCAATGACTGGCGTATGGTTACAGAAGGCATGGCATATTGGAATACGAAAAAGCTCGACGAAATGTCACCTGCCGAGTGGGAATCACTCTGTGATGGCTGTGGCCGTTGCTGCCTGCACAAACTTGAGGACATCGACACCGGCCTGGTTTTCTATACCAGGGTGGCATGCCAGCTGCTGGATGGGGAAAGTTGCCACTGCACGGATTACGAACACCGCAGGGAACGGGTCAGGGATTGCCTGGTGATCGATGCCGCGGACAAGCAGCAGTTTAAATGGTTACCAAGGAGTTGTGCATACCGGATACTCGCGGAAGGCAGGCCGCTCGAATGGTGGCATCCACTAGTCTCGGGCAATCCGGACACCGTCAGAGAAGCGGGAATCTCGGTGACTGGCCGCACAATTAATGAACAATCAGTCCCCAGCGAAGATTTCGAAGATTACATTGTCAGCTGGATCGACTTCTGATTAATCAGTGTTCACGTGTTGCGTGAAACTCAATGTCAGGCCATTTCTCAATCGCCAGCTCCAGATTCACGCGAGTTGGAGCAATGTAAACCAGCGCGCCACCCTGGTCTACGCCGAGATTCTCGAATGCCTTGTCACGAAAACGCTCCTCGACAGCATCATCCTTGCACTCGACCCAGCGCGCCGTTGCGACAGATACCGGCTCAAAGGCGCAATCGACGCCGTATTCATGCTTGAGACGATGTGCGACCACATCGAATTGCAGTATACCGACAGCACCCAGGATCATGTCGTTGTTTTTCAGCGGTCTGAACAGTTGCGTGGCACCCTCCTCGCAGAGCTGGTCCAGCCCTTTCTGCAGGGCTTTCATGCGCAGCGGATCACGTAGCACCGCGCGCCTGAACAGTTCCGGCGCAAAACTCGGAATGCCGGTGAATTTCAGATCTTCACCCTGGGTGAAGGTATCGCCGATGCGGATAGTGCCATGGTTATGCAAACCGATGATGTCACCGGCAAACGCCTCGTCGACATGATCACGGTCCGAGGCGAGGAAGGTAAGCGCATTGGATACCTGCAGGTCACGCCCGATCCGGACATGATGCATCTTCATACCCTTGTGATAGCGACCGGAACATATCCTCAGGAATGCAATACGATCACGATGAGCGGGATCCATGTTCGCCTGTATCTTGAACACGAAGCCGGAGAATTTTTCCTCCTGCGGATCGACAGTACGGGTGGTGGTTGCGCGCGGCAATGGTGATGGTGCGGTAGCAATGAAGTGTTCGAGCAATTCGTCGACACCGAAATTATTGATCGCCGAGCCGAAGAATACCGGCGTCATATCACCTGCGAGGTAAGCCGTCTTGTCGAAGGCATGACTGGCTCCACGGACGAGGTCAATCTCGTCACGTAACTCGGCGGCCTGGTCGCCCAGCAGCTCGTCGAGCAAGGGGTTATCCATGCCATTGATTTTCCTGACTTCCTGGCGCTGACTGTGTTTGCCCGGTTCGTACAGATGCACGGCATCATTCAGCATGTGGTAAATGCCCTTGAGCCGCTTGCCCATGCCGACCGGCCAGGTCACCGGCGCACACCTGATCTTCAGCACCTCTTCGATTTCATCAAGCAGCTCGATAGGGTCACGCCCTTCCCGGTCGAGCTTGTTGATGAAGGTGCAAATCGGGGTATCGCGCAGGCGGCACACTTCCATTAGCTTGATCGTGCGAGCCTCCACGCCCTTGGCGCAGTCGATTACCATCATCGCCGAGTCGACAGCGGTCAGCGTCCGATAGGTATCCTCGGAAAAGTCCTCGTGGCCGGGCGTGTCGAGCAGATTGACGACAGCACCGCCATAGGGAAACTGCATGACTGATGATGTCACGGATATCCCGCGCTGCTTCTCCAGCTCCATCCAGTCGGAAGTGGCATGACGCGCCGCCTTGCGTCCCTTGACAGTACCGGCAAGCTGGATCGCGCCGCCGAACAACAACAGTTTTTCTGTCAGCGTGGTCTTGCCCGCATCGGGATGCGAGATGATTGCGAAGGTACGGCGACGCGCCGTCTCGGTCTTGTTGCTGCTCATGGGTGGTGTAAAACGGGGGGATTCTCGTAAAACGGGCATTTTAACTGATGCAGACGCCGGAATGTTGGAAATTACAGCGTTCTGGCCAGGATCAGCGCATCTTCCCTGCCTCCGTGCAGGGGGTAGTAGGCCCTGCGCGTACCGAGTTCGTTGAAACCCTCGTTTTCGTACAGTTTGCGCGCGGACAGGTTCGAGACGCGCACCTCCAGGAACAGGATATCAGCGTCATGGCGGCGCGCGATGGATATCAGGTGCCTGAGCATTTTCCGGCCCACGCCCCGGGACCTCGCTTCCTCTCTCACGCACAGGTTCAGCAGGTGTGATTCACCGACGGCAACCGTGATAATGCCATAGCCCTCAATGACCCCGGCCCGAGTACACACCCAGCAGCTGTAGCCGGCATGCAGGCAATCGCCGAATATCGACGCCGTCCATGGGAAAGGATAACTGCGGCTCTCGATATCCATGATCTCATCGAGGTCTTCCTGCCGCATGGGCCGGAATTCAAGGGCGGGTTCTTTCAGAATGGCGCTCATCTTAATCGTTGCTCGATACGGTTTTCTTCAATCGTGCATGGCCTGCAGCTCGCTGTAAACCTCCCTGGCAAACTGCAGATCAATCCAGACCTTGCGTTTTTCCAGTGGCGAGCGCAACAGGTAGGCCGGATGGTAGGTCACGACCAGAGGGATACCCGATTCACCGAAACTGTGCCTCATTCCGCGCAAGCGGCCGACGCTCTCCTCCGTATGCAGCAGGTTCTGCGCAGCGATACCGCCCAGCGCCAGGATGATCTTCGGCTGCACAAGTTCAATCTGGCGCAGCAGGTAATCTTCACAGCGACTCACTTCTTCCGGCCGCGGGTTGCGATTTTCCGGTGGCCGGCATTTCAGAATATTGGCGATGTACACCTGTTCGCGCCGATATCCAGCTGCAAACAACATCTCGTTCAGCAACTGTCCGGCACGCCCTACGAACGGTTCACCCTGACGGTCCTCATCGGCGCCCGGCGCCTCGCCGATCAGCATCCAGTCGGCATTACGGTCACCGGTACCGAACACCACCTGCGTGCGCGTCTCGTGCAAGGCGCAACGCCTGCAGCCGGTGACCTGTGCCCGCAATGCCTCCCAGTCCATGGTGCTGACGGTGTTATCTTGCTTTGCCTCCTCACGCGGCTCATCGGCCGGACCGGCAACCGCCGAAGACACCCCGCGCACCACCCAGCGCTGGATACCCAGCGCTTCCAGGTAGGCGTTCTGCAGTCCGGCATCCATCCCCCGCAACCCCCTAGCCCGGATTTCTCACCGGGATCCCGGATGCTGGCGCCGATCTCGCGTGTCCGGACGCCGCTCTGGAATGAAAGGGGTAGCCGTAGCTACCACTTGAGTGAAGAGCAAGTACGGGCGCGCGAGAACCAGCCAGGGCCGGGATAGGCAGCGCCCGATGACACGCTGTTTTTAGCTGAACGGGTATCATTTTCGTGATTTCAACTCATTAAGTTAGCCAACCGCCGCCCGGTGAGAAATGCGGGCTAGACATCACCCAGCTGCGGGTGCGCGCGCTCGTTCGGCAGGATGATCTTGTTGAGTGCATTGATATAGGCCTTGGCCGAGGCGATCACGATATCGGTATCCGCGCCCTGCCCATTGACGATACGCCCACCCTTCTGCAGTCGCACCGTGACCTCGCCCTGCGAATCGGTGCCGCTGGTAATGTTGTTCACAGAGTACAGTTGCAGCTCTGTCCCGCTGTTGATCAGCAACTCGATAGCCTTGAACGAGGCATCTACCGGCCCGCTGCCGGAACATTCGGCAGGCTTTTCCTCGCCATCGACCCACAGGGTCAGACTTGCATGCGGGGTTTCCCCGGTTTCGGAACAGACCCTGAGCGAAACCAGCTTGAGCCAGTCGTTTTTCGACTCCAGTCCCGATTCGGTCACGAGAGCCTGCAGATCCTCGTCGAATATTTCATGTTTCTTGTCGGCAAGCTCCTTGAAACGGGCGAACGCGTTATTCAGGTCCTCCTCGATATCGAACTCGATTCCGAGCTCATGCAAACGGGTACGGAACGCATTTCTTCCGGAGTGCTTGCCAAGCACGATACGGTTGGCGGACCAGCCGACATCCTGGGCACGCATGATTTCGTAGGTCTCGCGGCTTTTCAGCACACCGTCCTGGTGAATCCCCGACTCGTGTGCAAAGGCATTGGCGCCGACGATTGCCTTGTTCGGCTGCACTGCAAACCCGGTGATACCCGACACCAGCCGCGAACAGGTCATGATCTGGGTGGTATCGAGGCTGGTCTGGCAAGGAAAGACATCCTGACGTGTCTGCACCGCCATGACCACCTCCTCCAGCGAGGCATTACCGGCACGCTCACCCAGCCCGTTGATGGTGCACTCCACCTGGCGCGCGCCATTGAGTACTGCGGACAGGGAGTTGCCGACCGCCAGCCCGAGATCATTGTGGCAGTGCACCGAGAACACGGCCTTGTCGGAGTTGGGCACGCGCTCGATCAGGGTACGGATCAGCTCGCCGAACTGGTGCGGCAGGTTATAGCCGACCGTATCCGGGATATTGATGGTGCTGGCCCCGGCATTGATCACCGCCTCGATGACGCGGCACAGAAAATCCGTCTCGGAACGACCAGCGTCCTCGGGCGAGAACTCGACATTATCCGTGTAACGCAGCGCGTGCTTCACCGCGTGCACGGCCTGCTCGATGACCTGCTCGGGCTGCATGCGCAGCTTCATCTGCATGTGAATCGGCGAGGTGGCGATGAAGGTATGGATCCGGGCCGATGCCGCGGGTTTCAACGCTTCACCCGCCCGGTCGATATCCTTGTCCAGCGCTCGCGCCAGGCCACATACCGTACTGCCGGTCACGGCACGTGCCACTGCCTGAACGGATTCGAAATCACCCGGGCTGGCGATCGGAAAACCGGCCTCGATGACATCGACGCGCATGCGCTCCAGGGCCTTCGCGATACGCACCTTCTCGTCCCTTGTCATGGATGCGCCGGGGCTTTGCTCACCGTCGCGCAAGGTGGTATCGAAAATGATCAGTTTGTCTTTGTTGCTCATCATCCTGCTCCCGCGCGCGTCCGCTGGCCTAGAGGGTCGTCTCCACTGGTTTGCGCCAGCATAGTAGAAAATCTGCCGTTTGTCGGCGGCTGGCTGGGTAGTGTCTGGGTGCGTTTCGCCTCGCCAGGCAGGGAATTATCTGCCCGCAGGCAGCAGTCGCAGGAGGGACAGCAGCAGCAAGGCCGCCCGGGTCGGGGCGGCCTGATTATTACCTGCGCTGTTGATTGCACAATTCATAATCCAAGACTATAGGCAAACAGGCCCCGTTTGCAACCCCCGGCACCTATCCGCCCTTTTCACCATGGCGTCTGGCCCTGCGCCGGTTGCGGACCAGCACCAATGTGTAGACGATCCCCGAAATTGCATAAACCAGGAAGCCCGCGAACAGCACCTTGGGCGGATCGATGGATGCAAAGGCATAGACCAGCACCACCAGCAACAGGGCGACCACCGGCACCCGGTTCTTGAAATTGAATTCCTTGAAACTGAAGTAGCGGACATTGCTGACCATCAACATGCCGGTTGCCACCGTCAGCACGAACACCGGATAGACCAGATCCTCGCCGGCGAGACCCAGATCAGTGGCCGCCCACACCATGCCGGCCAGCACACCGGCCGCGGACGGACTCGGCAGACCACGGAAGTACTTTTTCTCTCCCGTGCTGACCTGCGCATTGAAACGCGCCAGTCGCAGCGCGGCGCTGGCCGTATAGATGAACGCGGCCAGCCAGCCCAGCTTGGCCCAGCCCACGCTTATCATGGACTGCAATGACCACTCGTACATGACCAGTGCGGGCGCCAGCCCGAAACAGACCATGTCCGAGAGGCTGTCGTACTGAACGCCGAACTCGCTCTGGGTATTGGTCAACCGCGCCACGCGGCCGTCGATCCCGTCCATGATCATCGCCACGAAGATGGCGATTGCGGCCGCCTCGAAACGGTTATTCATCGCCGCAACGATGGAATAAAACCCGGCAAACAACCCGGCCGTGGTAATCATGTTGGGCAACAGGTAGATGCCGCGGCGCTTCCTTTCTACGGTCTCGTCATCACCGATGTCATTATGGTGCTCTTCCATATCAGTTATGGATCAGCTTGGCGATCACGTCGGCACCGGCGTGTACGGCACCGCCAACAGCAACCTGTGGCTGACTGTTCTCGGGCAGGTACATGTCGACGCGGCCGCCCAGGTGCACAAAACCGCAGCGCTTGCCCTGGCCGACCCGATCGCCGAAACGAATGTAACAACGCGGCTTGTTGTTCAGACGCCCCCGGTTCATGACCAGCACGACATCATCACCCTCGTCGGTTTGCAGCCAGACACCGTGCGGTTGCTGCCTGCCGTCGAGGTGGCTCGGCGGTTCCAGCACCTTGCCACCGATGGGGCTGCGCGTGGTATAGACACCGTAGGCATTCATATCGATGGAAACTTTCAGACTGGGCCGGCGCAGGTAGGGGTCTTCGGTTTGCTCGATCACAACGACACGGCCGTCCGCGGGACTGAGCACGGACAGCGGGATAGACGGCACCTCGCGTTCCGGATCACGGAACAGGACCAGTATCAGCAACGCCAGCGCCCAGAAAGCCAGCGACTCGCGCAGGCCAACGAAGTGCTGCACCAGCACTGCCGTCAGCGTTGACGTCAGCAACGGCAGCAGCCCCTGGCGTGAGATCAGGGTATTACGGTTCATGTCCGGATAACCGAATGCTCTGGCAGCATCAGTGCTGGCGAGCGTCTAGTTGACGCTCTTGTCGACGATCTTGCCCTCATTGATCCAGGACATCATGCCCCGCAACCTGGCGCCCACAATCTCGATCGGGTGTTCACGACCCAGCCGGCGTTTGGCCTTGAGCGTGGCGGCACCGGCCTGGTTCTCGAGGATGAACTCGCGTGCGAATTCGCCATTCTGGATTTCGTCGAGAATCCGCCGCATCTCGCGCTTGGTCTCGGCTGTCACCACGCGCGGGCCGCGCGTCAGATCGCCGTATTCGGCCGTATTGGATATCGAGTAGCGCATGTTCGCGATACCGCCCTCGTACATCAGGTCCACGATCAGCTTGAGCTCGTGCAGGCACTCGAAATAGGCCATCTCCGGGGCATAGCCGGCCTCCGTCAGGGTTTCGAAGCCGGCCTGTACCAGTGCAGTTGCGCCACCGCACAGCACCGCCTGCTCGCCAAACAGGTCGGTCTCGGTCTCTTCCTGGAAACTGGTCTCGATAATGCCGGCGCGGCCACCGCCATTGGCCGAGGCATAGGACAACGCGATGTCCCTGGAGCGCCCGCTCGCATCCTGGTAAACCGCGATCAGGCTCGGCACGCCCGCACCGGCCTTGTAGGTGGAACGGACCAGGTGGCCAGGACCCTTTGGCGCAATCATGATCACATCGAGATCGGCGCGCGGCTCGATCTGCTGATAATGAATATTGAAACCGTGCGCAAACGCCAGCGCCGCACCCAGCTTGATATTCGGCGCGATGACATCGCGATACAGGCGGGCCTGGTGTTCGTCCGGCGCCAGCACCATGACCACATCGGCCTCCTTCACGGCCTCGTCCAGCGGCTTGACTGTGATGCCGGACTTTTTCGCCTTGGCCTCGGATATCGAGCCGGAACGCAGCCCCACGGTCACATTGACGCCGGAATCCTTCAGGTTGTTGGCATGGGCATGACCCTGCGAGCCATAACCGATAATGGCCACCTGCAACCCGCGAATGATGGAAAGGTTTGCATCTTTGTCATAATAGATATTCATGGTCATTACCTGTCAGTTGCCTGTCGTCGATGCCACACAGTGACATCATGTGTGATTGAAATACCGCTGCAGTATTCGTTCAGAGTTTCAGCGACCGGTCACCGCGCCCGATTCCTGACACGCCGGAGCGTACGACCTCGATGATCAGTCCCGGGTCCAGCGCCTGCACGAAGGCGTCCAGCTTGTCGCCCGCCCCGGTCATCTCGATGGTATAGGTCTCTGCGGTCACGTCGATGATGCGTCCGCGGAAGATGTCCGACATCCGCTTGAGTTCGTTGCGCTTGTCGCCCTGCGCCCTGACCTTGATCAGCATCATCTCGCGCTCGATATGCGGGCCATCGGTCATATCCATCAACTTGACCACGTCTATCAGCTTGTTGAGCTGCTTGGTGATCTGCTCGATGATCTCGTCGGTGCCACTGGTTACCAGTGTCATGCGCGACAGCGAGGCGTCCTCGGTAGGCGCGACGGTCAGTGACTCGATATTGTAGCCACGCGCCGAAAACAGTCCGGCCACGCGCGACAGCGCACCCGCCTCGTTTTCCATCAGGATTGAAATGATATGGCGCATATTAGGGCCTGTTCACACTACCCGAATCGTAGCGACGGAGGCCATTTTTTCGGCCAACAAGACACTGCGAGCGCAGTGTACTGAAGTACATAAGCGAGCAGCAACGCCGTTGGACGGGAAAATAGCCCCGTCCCT
>JBATJF010000119.1:0-8127 GCA_049668345.1 Gammaproteobacteria bacterium | reverse complement strand
CTGCGCGAGGAATTCGCGCGCGATTTCGTGTTCCCGATGTTCCGCGCCAACACCGTCTACGAGGGCGAGTACCTGCTCGGTACCTCCATCGCGCGCCCGCTGATCGCCAAGCGCCTGGTGGAGATCGCGCACGAAACCGGCGCCGACGCCATCGCGCATGGCGCGACCGGAAAGGGTAACGACCAGGTGCGCTTCGAGCTCGGCGCCTACGCCCTCAATCCCGATATCAGGATTATCGCGCCGTGGCGCGAATGGGACCTGACCTCGCGCGAGACGCTGCTGGACTATGCCGAAAAGCACGGCATCCCCGTCGAACACAAGAAAGGCAAGAAGAGCCCGTACTCCATGGACGCCAACTCGCTGCATATCTCCTACGAGGGCGGCATCCTGGAAGATCCGTGGGCGGAGCCTGAAGAAGACATGTGGCTGTGGAGCGTATCGCCCGAGAAGGCGCCGGATAAGCCGACCTATGTCGAGATCACCTTCGAGCGCGGTGACGCCGTGGCCGTCAACGGCAAGTCCAGCAGCCCGGGCCGGGTAATGGAGATTCTCAACAAGGTGGGCGGGGCGAACGGTATCGGGCGCACGGACATCGTCGAGAACCGCTATGTCGGCATGAAGTCGCGCGGCTGCTACGAAACACCGGCCGGCACCATCCTGCTCAAGGCGCACCGTGCCATCGAATCACTGACGATGGACCGCGAGGCGGCACATCTGAAGGACGACCTGATGCCGCGCTATGCCAGCCTGATCTACAACGGTTACTGGTGGAGCCCCGAGCGCCGGCTGCTGCAGGAACTCATCGATGCCTCGCAGGAACACGTCAACGGCACGGTGCGGCTGAAGCTCTACAAGGGCAACGTCATCCTGGTCGGGCGCAAGTCCGACAGCGACAGCCTGTTCGACGAGCGCATCGCGACCTTCGAGGACGATGCCGGCGCCTACAACCAGAAAGACGCGGAAGGCTTCATCAAGCTCAACGCCCTGCGCATGCGCATCGCGGCCAACCGCAAGAGGCGCAAGTAAACTGGCAGCCGAGGACGGGCCACATTTTTGTGGATACACGGTAATGGCCACGGAAGCACACGGAAATACACGGAAGGTTTTTATATTTTTTAAAATCATTCTGTTCGGTACAATGGCCGCTGGGTTGAACTCACAACTACCTGCATAAATGGAACGACTTTGCTTTTTTCCGTGTCCTTCCGTGGATTCCGTGGCAATTTATTTATCATTCGTTGCCACTATGCCCAGCCGTCTGATCACCCTGCTGCCGCGCCGCGCGTACAAGCTGGCCGTGCGCAGAACCACCTGTTAACCGGAGGGTCGAATCATGCGTCTGTTACACACCATGCTGCGGGTCGGGAACCTGCAGCGTTCCATCGATTTCTATACCCATGTGCTGGGTATGCGCCTGCTGCGGCAGAAAGAGTATCCGGACGGCAAGTTCACGCTGGCCTTCGTCGGTTACGGTGACGAGCGGGACAATACGGTCCTCGAGCTAACCTATAACTGGGACACCGAACGATACGATCCCGGCACGGGCTTCGGGCATATCGCGATAGAGGTCGACGATGTCTACAAGGCGGTGGAGGATTTGCAGGCGCGCGGTGGCAAGGTCATCCGCGAGGCCGGACCGATGAATGCCGGCACCACCATCATCGCGTTCATCGAGGACCCGGACGGCTATCAAATCGAATTACTGGGCAGGAAATCCTGAGAAGGAGAGGTCATGAATATGAATATCTTGTGCAAGGCGGTGATTGGCGGCAGCCTGCTGTTTGCCGCGACTGGCGTGCAGGCCATCCAGCTGGAACCGGGCAAGTGGGAAATGCAGTTCGATGGTTTCAACCCGATGAACGGCTCGCAGATGCAGCGTACGACCATCGAATGCATCCCCGAACGCGAGCATGACCCGGTGCAGCTTGCCGGTATGGCGGAAGGCCTGTGCGACGTCACCGACCTGCACGAGCGGGGCAATACCGTGACCTGGCACATGACCTGCGGCGGTGCCGGCGGCGGCATGCCGATGATGCAGGGTGACGGCCGCTTCGTATCGCAGGGCAGGGCCGCCCGCGGTGAACTGAACATGACCCTGTCATTCGGCGGCATGGAGATGCAGCAGCAAAGCCGCTGGCAGGGCCGTTTCATCGCGGCCGCGTGCGATTGATCCACTGCCATGCCGACGGACGCGGCATGTCAAGCAAACAATGGACTGCATGATCCGGCAAGCCATTCCGGGGAGAACAACATGATGTTCAGGACAAGACATACACCGCGCGCGCTGCTGGGCTGCCTGCTGGCCGCGTGCGCGCTGCCTGCCGCCGCCGTCACGCTGGAGCCGGGCAAGTGGGAGATGATTGTCACCAGCCAGAACCCGATGACCGGCCAGCCCGTCAACCGGACGAGCGTCGAATGTATCGAGGAAGGCAGCTACGATCCCTCGCAAATGATGACCGACAACCAGGAATGCCGCATGCTGGATATGCAGGACGACGGCAACACGGTGAACTGGAAAATGGCCTGCAGTGCCGGCGAGGGCATGCCGGACATGAACGCCGAAGGGCATTTCGAGTCGCAGGGCAAGACCGCGAGCGGCGAGATGGTCATGTCGATGTCCTTCAACGGCATGAACATGGAAATCCGGAATTCCTGGCAGGGCAGGTTCATCAGCACGAAGTGTGACTGATCGCGGAAAAGGGGCCGGATACATCATCAGGTACGCGCTATATAAACATGGCGCGTCCGTGGGAAAATGTATCCGGCCCCTTTTCCCCGGGCCCCTTTTATGAAGCAACCTGTCGCTGCCAGTCCGACGAACCCCGTTTTATTCGTGCCGCACGGCGGTGGACCGCTACCGTTGCTGGGTGACCCGCACCATGCGGGGCTGGTACGCTTCCTCGGCGCCATCGCCGCGGAACTGTGCCAGCCCGCCGCCATCCTGGTGATCAGTGCCCACTGGGAGGCGCAGGTCCCGACGCTTAGCGGTGGTGCGCGACCGGCGCTGATCTACGACTACACCGGTTTCCCTGAAGCCTCCTACAGCATCGAGTACCCGGCGCCGGGCGCCCCTATGCTGGCCGCGGCTATTCGGGACATGCTGCAGGACGCCGGTATCGCTGCGGAGCTGGATGCAAGGCGCGGCTTCGACCACGGCGTGTTCGTCCCGCTCAGGCTCATGTACCCGGAAGCCACGATTCCCTGCCTGCAGCTGTCGCTGGTGCGCGGCCTGGATCCCGGTCTGCATATCCGCATGGGCAAGGCACTGGCCGGGTTGCGTGCGCGCAACGTGCTGGTCGTCGGTTCCGGATTTTCCTTTCACAACCTGCGCGCCTTTTTCACCAGCCGGCCGGGCACGCCCGATACGGACAACGAGTCCTTCCAGGACTGGCTGGTCGAGACCTGTACCGGCTCCGGTCTGTCAGAACAGGCGCGCGAGCAACGTCTTGTCGAGTGGGAACAGGCGCCGCATGCCCGCTACTGCCACCCGCGCGCGGAACACCTGTTGCCGCTGCACGTCTGCTACGGGATTGCGGGCGGGCCGGCACGGGTGGTGTTCGATGCGGAGGTGCTGGGGAAGCGGGCGGTCGGGCTGTTGTGGTAACGGTGTTATTAATAAAATCAGGACTGGGTCAGATCACTATATTTCCTGAATACAAGCGAAGATCGCGATCTGACACTGGTTAAAGCCCAACAAGCTCAGGAGAGAATGATCATAGCAGGAATCAGGGCCTGGCTGCCGCCAGCAGTTTCTTGCGCACCATGTCGATGTGCAGGCGCAGGTTGTAGAGTTCGTCCGAGTAGGACAGCGGGACGTGCAGCTTGCGCACATCGTCGTCGATCGACTGGAGCTGCCGCAGCAGTTCATCACGCCGCTTTCCGTCCAGTGCCGCACTGTCGCCGGTTTCCAGTTTGCGCAGCAGGCGATACCAGCGGTAGATCTTCTTGCGCACACGCCAGCGGTAAACGGGCGGCATTATCTTGATCAGCGGGAACAGCAGCGTCAGCAGCGGCACCAGCATGACCTTCATGCGATCGACCAGGTCGGCGGTCCAGAACGGCAGGTAGCGCTGCAGCAGCGGCGGACCGTGCCGGTAGAAGCGTTCGGCAGTCTTGTCGAGCGGATATTCCAGGTGGTTTGCATTGGGAAATTCGCCGGGCTGCGAGAACAGGCTGCCTTGGCGATGCATGTCGCTGACGATCTGCAGCAGCAGGCTGATCAGGGCAGGGTGGAAGTCCGAGCGGGCAACCAGGTTTGCGGTGGGGGCGAGCAGGGTGGTGTCGCGTGCCGGGATGTTGGCCTGCAGGTCGATAATGCCTTCCGGCAGCGTGACGGCGGACAGGTAGTGATGGGTTTGCACATAGGCCGCGGCGCGCGCGAACGACAGCAGCCGGATGTCGGGCCTGTGCAGCAGGCGCTGCACCACCGGTGCCTCGGGTGAAGCGACGAAAAACGCCGCATCGATACTGCCATCGAGCAGGGCACCGGCGGCCGCCTCTCCGCCGAGCGGCAGGATGGTGTCGGCCCCGGCATCGATGAAATTGTCCGCCAGCAGGGTCAGCGTGATGCGGCGTGTGCCGCTGCCGGGTTCGCCGATCGCGGTGCGCATGTCCGCCAGGTCGGTCAGTCGGTCGGTCAGCCGGTCGGTCTTTGGCCCGCGGTAGAATACCCACAGCGGTTCGAAGTACAGACTGCCCAGTGACCTGAGTGCAGCAGCTGAGGACCGGTCACCGGTGCCACCCTGGACGAAGGCCAGGTCGACCGGTGCGTCGGGCGACTGCAGCAGGTCGATATTCTCGACCGAGCCGGCGCTTTCACGGATGTCCAGGGTTATGCCCAGCCCGGCCAGCCGCTCGCGGTAGCGCGTTGCGAACAGGTAGTAGGCGCCATCCGGCTTACCGGTGGCGATGGTGATGGTGCGGGGCGGGGCGGGATTGACGAATTGCCAGGCGATGACCAGGCCGGCGAGTACAACAATGATGGCCGGGCCAAATGTTTTCATTTGCATGCCGGTGGTTATCCTGGCGGTTATTTGCCGGCGCGGTGTGCGCGGCACGCTGAATACGGATTATTCCTTCAGTACCAGCCGCAGGGTGCCGTCGTGCACCTCGATGTTGTCGACGCCGTCGGCGAACGCCTTCCAGAAGCCGGAATTACCGCCGTACTGTTCAACCAGGTCGATGTTCTTCAGGCCGCCGAGCCAGGCGTTGGGTATCGGTACGCCCATGATGCTGACACCCTTGAGGATCACAATGGGCCGGCCGTTGCGATAGGCCGTCTCCACGCCGGCGCGCACCTTGATGACCTGCCCGGCGAGGACCGGGAAATCCGGGTCTACGTGCACCAGCAGTCTGGCGCTCACCAGGCCCTCGGACAGGTCGATGGCGAGCTTCTTCGCCAGGTCGGTATTCTTTGCCAGCAGCGAATTCACTTCGCGCTCGGAGAGGGTGATGCTGCGGTCGGCGCCTTCCTCGCTGTAGGCCTCGGGTTCGAGAACTTCGGCGTCCGCCCCGGCGCGTTCATCCTGCGCCTTGGCCTGCCCACGGGTGCGGCGTGTTTGCAGGCTGTCCAGGCGCGCGAGTTTATCTTCCAGCACCTGCTCTTCCTTCTGGGACAGCTCCACCGGCTTGAACTCGGCGGGGAAGATCCAGGTGCGGATCACCCAGTACGACAGCGCGGCCGTGACCAGGATGGTGATCAGTACAATGAGGAAGATCGTCCAGCCGCTGCGGCGGCGCGGCTGATCGGGCTCGATGGCTTCCGGCGTGGTTTCCATGCGTCAATAGTGACGCAAAAACCGTGGTCAGACAACGGTCAATGCCCGGGGAGGGAAGTCTGGACCGGGATTGTGCGAGTTGCACTATAATACGACGCTGACTACGAGGGATGTGACATGCGCTGGAGAACAGGCCGCAGAAGCAGCAATATCGAGGACCGGCGGGGCAGCCGTGCAGGGGTCGGCGCCTTCAAGGGTGGTGTCGGGACGATTGTCATCGCCCTGGCGCTGGGTTACTTCCTCGGTGTCGATCCGAGTGTCCTGCTGCAGCTCACGCAGGGTTTGGGGCCGGCGGAAACGGGCGAGCCCTACCAGCCCACCGCCGAGGAGCAGGAGCAGGCCGATTTCGTGTCGGTGGTGCTGGCGGATACCGAGGATACCTGGCATGCGATCTTCCAGCAGGCCGGGCTCAGCTACGAGGAACCCGGGCTGGTGCTGTTTTCCGGGTCGGTGCGCTCGGCCTGTGGCATGGCCAGTGCGGCCATGGGCCCGTTCTACTGCCCGGCCGACCGCAAGGTCTATATCGACCTGGCCTTTTTCGGCGATCTCAAGCGCCGCCACGGCGCACCCGGCGATTTCGCCCAGGCCTACGTGATCGCGCACGAGGTCGGTCACCACGTGCAGAAGCTGCTCGGTACCAGCGACCAGGTGCGCAGCGCGCAACAGGGTCTCGGCAAGGCGGACGCCAACACCCTGTCGGTGAAGCTGGAATTGCAGGCCGACTGCTTTGCCGGTGTGTGGGGCAACCATGCCGATCGCAGCCGGCAGGTGCTGGAGGAGGGTGATGTCGAGGAGGCGCTGAACGCGGCCACGGCCATCGGCGATGACCGCCTGCAGAAGGAAAGCCAGGGCTACGTGGTGCCGGAGTCGTTCACGCACGGCAGCTCGGAGCAGCGCGTGCACTGGTTCAGGCAGGGCATGTCGCAGGGCGATGCGAGCGCCTGCAATACCTTTGAATAAGCTGCGGGGCTGTCCTGGGCTACGGGTGTTATTCAGGACAGCCCCGGATTTTCTATGGCCACGGAAGCGCACGGATTGACACGGAAAAATTCCAGTCAGCCAGCCAGCGTTTGACCTCATTGAAAAACGGGACGTGTCCTGCATTCTCTTTTTCACAACTATCAATGGCCACGGAATCCACGGAAGAACACGGAAACATATCTGCAGGCGTAGGGTGCGTTTTACGCACCATTAATGGCGCAGGGAATACGCTGGCGCGTGAAACGAGACGTGAAAGGTGAATTGCAGCTGAGATTGATGATGGCCACGGAAGAACACGGAAACATGACAATGATAATGACTACAGGGCCTTCATCCGCCGGTGCGATGTACGGTACTCTGCCGGACTTGACGTGTTGCTCCTGCCTGCCCCGGCAAAGCCTGTCCGTTTTTTTCCGTGTAGTTCCGTGGCCATTACCTGCGCACAGGATGCGCCGGGTACGCTCGAGGGACAGTAGAATGATCAACCACATCACCGGTTCACGCATGCGATGAAATTTCTTACCCTCGAAGCCGGTCAGCTCGGTGTCCTGCTCGATGCCACGGTCATCGACATACCGGCCGCCGCCGCGGCATTGCGGGCTGCTACGGTGCCCGGTACGCTGGCCGACCTGGTAACGGCCGGTGATGTCGCGGCCGCCGCCGTGTACGCCCTGGCGCAACAGGCGTCGCAGCAGGGTATCGCCGCGCGCCCATTCGACGAGGTCAGGCCGCAGGCGCCGATCCCGGTGCCGGTACGCAACATCCTGTGCCTGGGCAAGAACTACCTGGAGCATGCTCAGGAAGTCGCGCGGAAGATGCATGCCTCTGCCGATGCGCCGGCAAAACCGATCATTTTCACCAAGGCGACCACGGCCGTGATTGCGCCCGGTACGCCGATCCCCAGCTACCCGCAGTTCACGCGCAAGCTCGATTACGAGGCGGAACTCGCGCTTATCATCGGCCGCGGCGGGCGCGACATCGCGCCGGAACAGGCATGGGCGCATGTGTTCGGCTATACCGCGATCAACGACATCTCGGCGCGTGACCTGCAGAAGGACCACCTGCAATGGTTTCGTGCCAAGAGCCTGGACGGCTTCGCGCCCATGGGCCCGGTCGTGGTGCACCGCAGCGCGATGCCGGAAGCGCACGACATCGAGGTGAAATGCTATGTCAACGGCGAACAGCGCCAGTGCGCACGCTTCGACCGGCTGATCTTCGATGTGCCGGCGATTATCTCGGTACTCTCGGCCGGCATGACACTGCTGCCGGGCGACATCATCGCGACCGGTACGCCCGCCGGCGTCGGCATGGGCTTCTCGCCGCCAAAATACCTGCAGGCGGGTGACGAGGTGGTGGTCGAGGTGACCGG
>JBATJF010000118.1:0-4373 GCA_049668345.1 Gammaproteobacteria bacterium | reverse complement strand
ACGGCATGTCCACCTTCGAGGGGCCGATGATGTCCATCAAGACGGTGAACGCCTTGTCACATTACACCGACTGGACCATCGGCCACGTGCATTCCGGTGCGCTGGGCTGGGTGGCGCTGATTTCCCTTGGCAGCCTGTACTACCTGATTCCGCGCCTGTTCAATCGCGAGCTGTACTGCCTGAAACTGGTGGAGGTGCATTTCTGGACCTCGACCATCGGTATCGTGCTGTACATCGCTTCCATGTGGGTGGCCGGCATCATGCAGGGCCTGATGTGGCGTGCGACCAACCTGGACGGCACGCTGACCTACAGCTTTGTTGAATCGGTACAGGCCATGCATCCGTACTACATCGTGCGTTTCCTGGGCGGTGCCTTCTTCCTGTTCGGCACCCTGGTGATGGCCTGGAATATCTGGAAGACCATTGCAGGCGCCAAGCCGGCCGTCGGCACCATCCCGGCACCGGCCGCGGCTCATTAAGGAGACGATCATGGCGACAGGACACGACAAGATTGAAAAAAATATCGGCCTGATGATCATCCTGATCATCCTGGTGGTCTCCGTTGGCGGACTGGTGCAGATCGTGCCACTGTTCTTCCAGCATTCCACCACCGAGGCGGTCGCCGGGCTGGAGCCCTACACGCCGCTGCGGCTGGCGGGGCGCGATGTCTATGTGCGGGAAGGCTGCTATCTGTGTCATTCACAAATGATCCGGCCGTTCCGTGCCGAGACGGAACGCTACGGGCATTATTCCGTCGCTGGAGAGTATGTCTACGACCGGCCGTTCCAGTGGGGTTCCAAGCGTACCGGTCCCGATCTGCACCGGGTAGGTGGCCGCTACAGTGACGAGTGGCACCGTGTGCATCTGGTCAATCCGCGTGACGTGGTGCCCGAGTCGATCATGCCGGGTTACCCGTGGCTGGAAAAGAATGCTGCCGATGCATCGGCCATCAAGAAGAAGATGGAAGTGCTGCGCCTGCTGGGTGCTCCGTACACGGATGCGGAGATCGAGAGCGCGCCGCGGGCGCTTGAAGGCAAAACCGAGATGGACGCGATGATTGCCTACCTGCAAGGGCTGGGTACTGCCGTCAAGACCCGGAGATAATTTTCATGAGTCAAACGCTGATACAGGAAATCTGGACAGTGGTGGTACTGGTGCTGTTCATCGGGATCGTTGTCTGGGCCTGGAGCGGCAAGCGCAAGCAGCGCTTTGACGAAGCGGCGAATATCCCGTTCGAGCACGATGACGAGATGGTGCCGGCAGATAAACATTCCAAGGAGAATCCCCATGGCTGATTTCACCAGCAGCTTCTGGAACTGGTACATCATCATCCCGACCGTTGCCGGAATCATCGCGTGTTTTATGATCATCCGCTGGCTGTCCACCGACATACGCCCGGAAGAGCAGGGCAAGGAGATGGGTCATGTCTGGGATGAAACCCTGGTCGAGCTGAACAATCCGCTGCCGCGCTGGTGGCTGAACATGTTCTACCTCACGCTGTTCTTCGGTATCGGCTATCTGGCGCTGTATCCAGGTCTGGGTACATTCAAGGGCCTGCTGGGCTGGACTTCGCTGGGGCAGTACCAGCGCGAGATCGACCTGGCCGACGCCCAGTACGGGCCGCTGTTCGAGAAATACGCCGGCATGGACCTGGTCGCAGTGGCCGCTGATCCCGAGGCGCGCCGCATGGGTGAGCGCATGTTCGTGAGCTACTGTGCGACCTGTCATGGTTCCGATGCGCGTGGTGCACGCGGCTTCCCGAACCTGCGCGACAATGACTGGCTGTATGGCGGTACGCCGGATGCCATTCAGACTTCCATTCTCGATGGCCGCAACGGTGTCATGCCGGCCTGGGAGCAGGCGCTGGGTGGTCCGGAAGGTGTTGCAGACATGACTGAATATGTCTTCAGCCTGAGCGGCCGCGATGCGGATCCGGCTGCCGTGAATCGCGGCCAGGAAAAATTCCAGCAGCTGTGCGTGGCCTGTCATGGCATGGATGGCACGGGTAACCAGGCACTGGGTGCGCCGAACCTGACGGACAACATCTGGCTGTATGGCGGTTCCCGGTCCGCTGTGACGGAATCGCTTGCCCTGGGTCGCAATGGGCAGATGCCGGCGCATCTCGAGTTCCTGGGCAAGGAGAAGTCGCACCTGCTGGCAGCCTACGTCTACAGTCTGTCGACCGGACAGGCCGCCGAAAAGGAATAACCGCCCGGACAGAGTGGCGATCGACGGTTATGGCACAGGAAACGGAAATACCCAGGACTCAAAAGTGTATTGCCGTGCTGTGGCCGTCGTTCCTCGTTGCCATCGTGGCTACGGGATTGTTCTTCTCCGCATTTGATCCGGCGGACCTGTATCCGTTTGGTGAAGATACGGATGTCAGCCGTCTCGGTATCTATTCCATCGGTTTTCTGTTCTTCTGGCTTATCTCGACCATCTCCGGTATCGGTACGCTGTATTTCGCCATCACGAACTGCATGCGGCAAGACCCGGAAAACCGGGACCGGTAGTCTGAACTCATGGCGGCGGCCGATCAGAAAACGCCTGTAGCGACGGGTAATGCCGACGAGCAGGTTGAAAAATCCCTCTACGCCAAGGCGGCGAAGATCTATCCGCGCGAGGTGCACGGGCTGTTCGCGCGCCTGCGTGTGCTGGGTGTGCTCAGCCTGCTGGGTATTTACTACATCACCCCCTGGCTGCGCTGGGACGGTCAGCAGGCGTTGCTGCTGGACCTGCCGGCACGCAAGTTCCACATCTTTTTCATCACCCTGTGGCCCCAGGATTTCATCTACCTCGCTGCGTTGCTGATCATCTCCGGCCTGTTGCTGTTCTTCGTGACCGCCATGGCCGGGCGTGTCTGGTGCGGATATGCCTGCCCGCAAACGGTGTGGACCGAGGCGTTTTTATGGATAGAGCGCAAGGTCGAGGGCGACCGTGGACGGCAGCAGAAGCTCGACGCCAGGCCGATGGATGCACGCAAGTTCCGCATCAAGGCAACCAAGCAGTTCCTGTGGCTGGCCTTCGCGGGCTGGACCGGTTTTACCTTCGTTGGCTATTTCACCCCGATCATCGAGCTCGGCCAGCGCCTGGTGTCATTCGAGCTCGGTCCGTGGGAAACCTTCTGGGTCATTTTCTACGGCTTTGCCACCTACGGTAATGCCGGTTTCATGCGCGAGCAGGTCTGCAAGTACATGTGTCCGTATGCCCGCTTCCAGAGCGCCATGTTTGACAGCGACACCCTGATCGTCTCCTACATCCCCGAACGCGGTGAGCCGCGTGGTTCACGCAAGCGCAGCGCGGATCCCAGGGCGCTGAACCTGGGCGACTGCATCGACTGTACCCTGTGCGTACAGGTGTGTCCGACCGGAATCGATATACGCAATGGCCTGCAATACGAGTGTATTGCCTGTTCGGCGTGTATCGATGCCTGCGATGACGTGATGGAAAAGATGGGCTATGAGAAAGGGCTCATCAAGTACACCACGGAAAATGCCATGCAGGGCAAGCCGTCGCATATCCTGCGTCCACGCATCGTCATCTATGCGCTCATCATGCTTGCTATCATGACCCTGTTTGCCTGGTCATTCAGCCAGCGTGTATCGCTGGGACTGGATGTCATACGCGATCGCAACCAGCTTTACCGCGAAACCAGTACCGGCCTGATCGAGAATGTCTACATTCTGAAGGTCCTCAATATGGATGACACCGCGCACCGCTATACGCTGACTGTCAGCGGTTTGCCGGGGCTGGAGCTGCGCATGGATCTGCCGGAAATACGTGTTGAGTCAGGCGACGTACTGGAGTTGCCGGTGCGCCTGCAAGTCGACGAGGCCGAGCTCAAGACGCGCAGCAGCGAGATCGAGTTCACACTGGTGGCGGATGATGCGCCGGCACTGTCGGCAACGGAATCGGCACGGTTCCTCGGGCCGCGATAGGCATGCATACGGTGACAGGAAAGCAGCCCAGGCGCTGGTACAGGGAACCCTGGGTGTGGCTGGTGATCGCGTTGCCGATGACGGCTGTGATCGCTGGTATGTACACGCTCTATCTTGCTGTCAGTACCAGTGACGGGCTGGTGGTGGACGATTATTACAAACGTGGCAAGGCCATCAACCTCGACCTGGCACGCGACGATGCGGCGGCCCGTTATAAACTGAATGCCAGTCTCGTGCTGTATCAGGGTAATGCCGTACAGCTGCAACTCAGCGCGATCAATGGCAGCTGGCCGGAGACTGTCAGCTTGTCGCTGTTGCATCCGACCCGTGCCGGCTTTGACCAGGTCGTCCAGTTACGCCATACGGGTACCGGTAATTACCACGGCAGGATCGTGGCCCTCGGCAAGGGACACTGGTATGTGCAGCTGGGGGCCG
>JBATJF010000117.1:0-28284 GCA_049668345.1 Gammaproteobacteria bacterium | reverse complement strand
CGCTGATTTTGGCCTGACCAAGATCAAGACCGGTTTCGAGTCCTCGATGGAAGTTGAAGCAGATGATGACAAGCTGAAAGTGAAGACTTATCTGCAGAACAAGACGGCCCACATGTTCCCGGGTGCGCATCCGATGCGCCGTGTGCTGACACGCGTGGTCGTCACCGATGCCAACGGCGACAAGCTGGCATTCAAGAAGGCGAAGGGTAAGTCCAAGTTCAAAACTGTGACGAACCAGCTTGCGGTACTTGAAGGCAATACTATCAAGGAAGGATTTGAAACGGTCAAAGTCAAGTACAACAAAGGCAGTGATGTCGTGATTCAGGGTTACGGTCCAGACCTGTCCAGCAAGAAGCCTGAGCCGGTAAACAGCCAGTTTATGGACCAGAAAATGGTTGACTGGGTGTCACCGGATGACACCGTTATAAACAGTGCGCCAGCGTGTATCAAGACCGATCCTGTTGATGCTAATAAATGCTTATCATGGGGAATAAAGGGCAAGACCCAGGTATCGAAGATTAACGATATCGACGGCAGTGCTGAGCACTTTACCCGTATCTACGGCCGTGAAACGGGTCAGCGTACGTCAGACGGTACTCACGTGGTTCGTCCAGGTTTCGATTCAAACATCGCAACCGATAACCGCCTGAAGCCTAACGAGAAGGAAGAGTACGCAATCGAGTATGATACTGCGGGTGCAGCGTACCCATTAACAGTTAGATACAAGGTGTACTACCTGAAGAAAGGTGCCAGCGGCAAGTTCCCGACCGGTGAAGACGGCTTCTTCGATACCTCTCTGCCGGCAGCAACCCTGAAGAAGCTGGCGATCTACGAGGTCTTTAGCAAGGAGGTCGAGGTAGAGTAATCAGTCGCCTTAACCCCCCCAAGGCGAAAGGCCCTTCATGTAAGTGAAGGGCCTTTTTTTGTGCGCCAAGCATGGCGTTCCAATTTCGGGGACAGTATACCTATTTACCAATTTCGGGGACAGTATACCTATTTATCCGTGCCTTTCGGTCTTCTACCCGGCCGCTTCCTGGCCAGAACAGCCCCTGTCAGTGATTCCAGCCTGCGCACGAATTGATCGTCCCCCAGCGGTCTCCCGGTACGGGAATACCGATCCAGCAGCTCGTCACAGGTATCACAATTAGTCTCCAGATACATAGCCCAGTCAGCAACCCGATCGAGCATAGGTCCGACCTTGACAAGCCGGTCATCCCTGCCGGCCAGGTGTGCATTGGCACTGGACCAGCGCCAATCCTGCGGCATCCGGCATAGCTTCGCCTTCACCGGATTAAACTCCACATACTTCACCGCGGCAAGGAGATATACTTCGTCCATCGGAAAGGAATGGAATCGTTCCTGCCACAGATGTCCCCGCCAACCTTCCCTGAAATTGATATGGCGGGTGTAGCGGCGATGCGCCTCGCCAAGCGAGGCGCGCAATCCATCCTCGGCAGCAGGCACCATGACCATGTGGACGTGGTTCGGCATCAGGCAATACGCCCATACTTCCGTGTCTGCGGCACGGGTAGCTACCGCCATCAGCTCAAGATAATACTGGTAATCACCTGTGCAAAAGAATGTCTTTTGCCTTCTGTTGCCGCGTTGCGTGATGTGATGAGGATATCCCGGAACAACTACCCGCTTCATCCTGGCCAATGCGCCAACTCCTTTCGTTGCTCATCCTGGCGACAGGAATGTTCTCAGTAATAACGCTCCGGTTCATTGGCGGTGTGTGGAAACGGGTGTCAGAAAAATCGGTATACTGTCCCCAGAAATCGAAATCACGCCAGCCAGTTTTCCAGCTTCAATCCGGGTACACGGGAGAATTCACGGGAATTTGCAGTAACCAGCGTAAGGTCAGCCGCGAGGGCGTGCGCTGCAATCAAGAGGTCGTTGGGCCCGATAGGCATGCCCTGGCGTGACAGGTGATGGCGCAGTTCGCCGTAGTGTTGGTCCGCCGGGGATTCCAGGGGGAGGATTTCCACGGCGGAGAGAATTTGCTCGATTGTCTGTGTCAGTTTCCCCGAGCCTGATTTGATCGCGCCGAAACGCAGTTCCGCGGCGACGACAATGCTGGTGCAGACGGAATTCTCACCCGCTGCGGCGATTCTGTCTGCCACTGTGCCTTGCGGGTGACGGACCAAGTCGGAAAGGATGTTGGTATCAAGCAGGTAACGGAGCGCCATGCTCAGAGCGTCACATCATCCAGCGGGGGCAGGTCTTCATCCACGTCCGGAAACGGTATCTCCAGCGGTTCCAGGGTGGAGAGCAACGCAAGCAGCCGGCCCTTTCTGACCGGTTCCACGATCAGGCGGTCGCCTTCCTTGCGCAGGATCGCCTCGTCCCCTTCCAGTTCAAATTCGCGCGGGATACGCAGTGCCTGGTTGCGACCGTTGCGGAACAGGCGGACATGTCGTTCAGACTGGGCCATTTGAGGGTTCTCCAATTGCAGGCATATGCCAAAACATATGCCATGAGTCGATGGCTGTCAAGCACGACAAGGTGCCGTTTACGCTTCGGGACTTTTACGGGACACGGTCTGCGCGGTTTTGCATCGTCCTGCAGTTAGAGGCAACGGACGCCCCAATATTTACTTACAAAACATTACCATGCAAGCCGACACTGCCCTAATAATGCTGGGGTCGGTGGTTCAAGTCCACCCTTAGCCACCATTAAATCAACAGGTTAAGTGACTCTTGAAGTCACGTCGTAATTCCCCGCGGGACTTTTCTCGCGCATGCTCGCTCGTAATGCACTGCCGGATATGTTCCTCCTGTCCTGCTCATCAACCACCCGCTCTGGTGCATGGATGAAAGATTAACACCGGGGTGTAATGCCCCCGGTGTTTTGACTTACTTCCAGTAAGTTTGCAGCGGGATCGAATCACGCCTGCGCCTGAATAGATCCCGGTTTTAGGATTCCGGTTGCCTGCATGTCCATTTAAATCACGGCATGGGCAGGCTCAAGCAAAACTGAAACCAGGGTCATGCGGGCACAGGCAAGGCAGCAGGTTCAGCGACTCGCTGTTGTCACACCAGAGCACGTATTATTCCTCGCCAGATGCAGCACCCAGCAGGTGCAGCAGACTGGTAAACAGGTTGTAGATCGAGACATACAGGGTTACGGTCGCCATGACATAGTTCGTCTCGCCGCCGTGGATGATGTTGCTGGTCTCATACAGGATGAGTCCGGCCATGAGGAGTACGAACATGGCCGACACGGCGAGTGCCAGTCCGGGCAGTTCGAAGAACACGGCACCCAGGCCCGCCAGGAACGCAACGAGGATTCCAACCATGAGAAAGCTGCCCATGAAGCTGAAGTTCCTGCGGCTGACCAGGGCGTAACCCGACAGGCCAAGGAAGACGACGCCGGTGCCGCCGAGCGCTGTCATTACCAGCTGCGGGCCGCCGGACAGGCTCAGGTAGGCATTGAGCAGGGGACCCAGGGTGTAGCCCATGAAACCGGTCAGGGCGAATACCATTGCCAGGCCGATCGCACTGTTGCGGAACCGGGTCGTCAGAAAAAGCAAGCCGAAGTAACCGGCCAGCGTCAGCAGCAGGCCGGGATGAGGCAGGTTCAGCGCCATCGAAATACCCGCCGTGACCGCGCTGAACAGCAGGGTCAAGGACAGCAGCGCATAGGTGTTGCGCAGTACGCGGTTGCTGGCAATGCTGCCTGTTTGGGTGCCGATTGCACCGGTAGGATAGGTGTTCATCTCGGGTTGCCTCCATGTTGTTCATGACATCGGTCTTTACTGACTGCCTGCTGTAGTCTCACAGGCTGGGGAGCCAGCGATTCAGTTCATGTGTTGCTGCCGTGCGCCGCCTGCTGCTGTTCAGCGCCAGCCGGCGCATGACCGTACGTCCCGCGCGCCCGGCTGCACGGTCGATCGCGCTGTACATCTCAGACTGAACGTCCTGTATGACGACAGCTTGCAGACCGTCGAGCCTGATCTGCACAAGGCAGCGCTTGTCAATGCCGCCACGCGGGCCATTCAGATCGGATAGTGTTACCTCCACGCGCCGGATCTGGCCCGAAGCACGGGACAGTGTGAAGCCAAACCGCTTGTGTACATGATCCTCGAGGGCATCGGTCAGGACAAAGTCCCGGCAATGAATTTCAATCAACATCACTATGACCTCCGTCTGTTCATCTTCATACGATTGATAATGTAAACTCCTTGCGGGTGTGCTTACAGTCGGAATGTGCCGGTGAAAGGATCGGAAAAGTCGATGTAACAGCGCGTATCAGCAGTTCGCGCGCGCCGGGTGGCGACACGTATTGATGCCAGGGATGAAAAGGCTATGCCTGCAAGTCTGCTGGCAGAACCCGTCTGCTGCCGGCGGCAGCATGAAGCCGGGTATTCAGCTGGGAGTGAACAATTCGCTGCGCGCCGTCTCGGTGATCGCCACGACGGCCGGGTGCTTGATACGGCGTTCGGCAGAGATGGCATAAAAGCGTTCCTTGATATCCTCGGTACGCCCGATGACGTGCACGCTGTATTTCGCAACCACATCATCCTCGACTGCCGTGGGTGACGTGAAGACACCGGCATTCGCCTCGCCAAAGGCCTTCATGAGTGCGCGATCCTCGAATTCCGCAACAATCAGGGGCTTTATCTTCTGGCGCTCGAACCAGAGCTCCAGCATGCGTCTCAATGCGCTGCTGGCGGTGGGCATCAGCATCGGCGCACCATGCAGGGATTGCGGAAATTTCGCTTTATACCTGCGTACCATGGCGCGGGTGGCGAAAAAACTGATGCCGGATTCACCGAGCAGGTGATTGTAGGCGCGGATGTTCAGCGCGGGACTGATCGGACTGTCGGCCAGCACGAGATCGAGTTTGTGTACCGAGAGATCGGCCAGTAAATCGGCCAGCGGGGCCTCCTGGCAAACGAGGTGCACGGGGTCGTCCATGTTCAGGACCGGTGCCAGCACGCGATAGGCAAGCAGCTTGGGAACCACCATCGCGACACCCACGGTGAGTGTCAGTGCCGCACCCGGTATGCGGCCTTCCAGCACATCCTGCAATTCGTCCCCCAGGCGAAACATTTCGTCGGCATAGGAAAACACCACCCGCCCGGTATCGGTAAGAACCAGATTGCGACCGCTCTTCTGGAACAGCTTGGCATTCAGCTGTTCCTCGAGTTCGCGCAGCTGGCCACTGATGGTCTGGGGTGTGAGATACAGCACCTCGGAGGCACGCGCGATGGAGCCGTGCGTCGCGACCGCCCAGAAGTAACGCAGGTGTTTCAGATTCAGGCTGGACATAAAGGCTTTTTAAAACTGTGATTGACCCGTTCGCGACACTATAGGTGAAAACGACGGCAACGCCCAGATTACCCGGACAGGCTCCTAGCAAGTCACCGGTGACACGAAGCTGCCCGGCTTTACCGCCAGTACCGCCGTCTGCGACTGACGCAGGACGTCCTCCGCGGTGTTGCCAATGATCAGGCCGGGTATGCCGGCCCGGCCCAGCGTACCCATCACGATGAGGTCAGACCGCTGTTGCCTGGCATAGGCAGAAATGATTCTTGCCGGCCGGCCCTTGACCAGGTGAACATTGTCCGCTGCGCTGCTCAGGCTGTGGGGGCTGAGTAGGGTATCCAGCGCCTCACGATGGCGCTGTTCGGTCTCCTCAAGCATCCGGTCAAGCTCGCTACGCGGGATGCGTCCGCGTCCGCTGGTCAGCATGGACTCGCCGGGCAGTTCCCAGGCATGCACCACATCCAGCGTCGCCTGCTCGCGTTCGGCAAGCGAGGTCGCGAGGTCGAGTATCAGGCGTTGCAGGTCGCCCGACTCGTCGTCGAAGGGGTCCACCGCGGCGAGCAGCCGACGGTAGGCAGGCGCGCCGTCCGTGTGATCGATCCAGACCGGGCACGGGCACTTGCGCAACAGGTGCATATCGGTGCTGCCAAACAGCCATGGTGCCAGGCCGGTGTCGTATTGCGCCACTTTCATCACCAGGTCGTGGCCATTGCGCAGCACGGCACGCACCACCTCGAGGAAGGCTATGCCGGTCGTCACCTTGGTATAAACCGGTACGTCGGCAGCCGTATACGGTTGTACGAGTGCCTCCAGGGCCTCAAGCCGCTGTTGCCTGATTTCCGCGTCGAGATCGACGGCGTAGTTCTGTTTGACAAAGTCAGCAATGCCCGCCTCTGGCGTGACATCCATGACGGTGAGGCGTGCAGCGTTGGTCTGCGACACGGCGACTGCCCTGTCCAGGGCCGCGGTGAGCCCGTCCTGGCGATCCGCAACAAACAGTATGTTCTTGAAACGTTTCATCGGTCACCTCCTGTCCAATGCTCTTATCCGACCTGGAAAAACGCGAGCAGTAGCAGACCGCTTATAGCCAGCCAGAGACAGCCTGCCAACGGCCACTCTATCTCGCCCTTGCCTGTACGCCACCGCTGTGACGGGCGCTGCCACAGGGTCTGCTGTAATGATTGAAACGGGGTGTGCCACGCCGGCCGCAGCCGGCCAGGCAGATCCCGCATGCTGCGGTTCGCCTGGCGAAGTGTGCGTCCCAAACGCACCTCAAGCCGGTTTACAATCGTGCGGCGTTTGCGGAACGGGCTGTGTCGTGGCAGGCGCCTGGCCGCCAGCAGCGCCAGTGCTGCCAGCAGCGCACCCAGCGATACCGGCACAAGACCAGACAGCAGCCCGCCGGCATCGGCGGGAGCGAAGGGTAATACGACGATCACGGCCAGCAGTCCCAGCCACGCAGTCATCGCTGCGACGGCAGGTGGCGAGGCAACACGGCCGCGCTGTCTCCAGACCAGCAACAGGAAACGCGCCATCAGCAGGGTGGTGGCAAAGGCCGCGACGGTGAGCAGTGACACAAGGTAATCCGCCTCGGCTGGAAGACTTGCCGTGAGCGCGGCCTTGGCCAGTGCACCACTGGTCAGGGGGGCACCTGCCAGCGCGAGTGCAAGCAAGCCCAGTCCCGCCAGTAACCACGGGCGCGGCCCGCTGCGCTCAGCCAGGCCCAGCCCGAGAAACAGCGCCCCCTTGACCAGCGCGTGGTGCGTGGCATACAGGGCCAATGCGCCGATCAGCGCGGGTGCTGCAGCCGGCCACGCAAGTGCCGCCCCCATACCGGCCGTCAGCACGCCCATCTTGCTGATGCTGGAATAACCCAGCAGTACGCGTGGCTGATGTTGCAACAGCCCGGCCACCGCTCCAAAGAAAATACCCGTGACGCCGGCGACGATCAGTGCCTGCCCCCAGCCGACGAGCGCCGCATCGCCGGGGGGCAGGAAGCGCAACCAGCCGAGCAGGCCGGCCTTGATCATGGCGCCGCTCAGCACTGCAACGGCGGGCGTCGGGGTGACCGCGTAGGCTTGCGGCAGCCACAGATGCAGACCGGGCAGCGCCAGCTTGATGCCGAATCCGATGACCAGCAACAGCACCACGAATCCGGCCGGCGGGCTTGACTGCAGGACGCTGAAAGCCAGTGCCCCGCCGTGCTGCATTGCCAGCATGATGACCGCGATGAACAGCAGCAGTTCGCCGGCGATGGTCCAGGCCAGGTAGCGACGTGCCGCCCCTCGGGCGCGTCGCGTTCCCGGATGCACGATCAGTCCGCAGGCAGCCAGGCCCATGAGCGTGAAACCGAGGTAGAAGCTCACCGTATCCTGTGCCACGATCAGGCCCAGGTTGCCCGCCATCGCCAGCAGGAAGAAGACGCGGAAGCGTGTCGCCCTGCGGTCGCTTGCCAGGCTGCCGGCTGCGTACAGGCTTGCCAACAGCCACAGCAGTCCGCTGAACAACAGAAACACGCGGCCGGTGTCGTCCAGTCCGAGTTCCACGCCGAGCAGCAGCCAGGGCAGCGAGACACTGCTGCCGACCGGCACGGCAACGGCCGCGACCAGTGCGGGCAGCGGTGCGACAACCGTGATCCAGCCGGCGTAACGCTGGGTCGCGAACACGGCCAGCATCAGCGGCAGCGACCAGATCATTAACAGGATGGTGGCGTTCACAGGCCGTACTCCCGTTGTGCAACAAGGCTTGCCCACTCCAGCGGGCTGTAGGGGGCGGCGGCGAACAGGCCGGCGGCCAGGGCCAGTGTGGCGGTCACCACCGGCGGCCACAGCAGGGCCGCGCTCGTTTCCAGGCGCGCTGCCGGTATGTGTTCTGCCGGCCAGGCGGGGCCGGGCTCGCGGAACCAGGCCCGGTACAGCACGGGCAGAAAATACGCCGCATTGAGTACGCTGCTCGTAATCAGCACCGGCATGACCCACGCCGCCATACCGGCCTCCAGGGCGCCCAGCCCCAGGTACCATTTGCTGACGAAGCCCGCCACCGGCGGTACGCCGATCATGCCCAGGGCGGCGATACTGAAGGCCAGCGTGGTGGCGGGCATGCGCCGGCCGACGCCGTTCATCTCGCTGATCCTGTGAATGCCCAGTGTTTCGGCGTAGTTGCCTGCGCCGAAGAACAACGTGATTTTCATAATGCCCTGGTGCACCAGGTGGACAACGCCGCCGATGGTGCCGATCGGCCCGAGGATGGCGGTGCCGAGCGCGATGTAGGACACCTGGCTGACGGTGGACCAGGCGAGGCGTTTTTTGAGGTTGTCCTGAAACAGTGCCCGTACCGATCCGTATACGATGGTGATGGCGGCGGCGATACCCAGCCCGGTGAGCAGCCCCAGCTGGTCGGCAAGGTTCACCCCGTACACATCGTAAACCACGCGCACGATGCCGAAGGCACCGGCCTTGACGACGGCGACGGCGTGCAGCAGCGCGCTCACCGGCGCCGGGGCGACCATGGCCTGGGGCAGCCAGCCGTGCAGCGGTACCAGCGCCGCCTTGACACCAAGCCCCATGATCAGCAGCAGGAAGATCACCTTCAGCTGCGGATAGTATTCGGCGGGCAGGCGGTCCAGAACGCCGCCTTCGACAAAGGCCGTCGGCCCAGCCAGCACGTGCAGCCACACGGTACCGATCAGCAGCAGCATGCCGCCACCCAGGGTATAGGTGAGATAAATCCGCGCGCCGCGAACGGCCTCGGGCGTGCCGCGGTGGGCAACCAGCGGATAGGTTGCCAGCGTCAGCAGCTCGTAAAAGATGACAAAGGTAAACAGGTTGCCTGCCAGCGCCAGGCCGACGGTGGCCGAAACGCAAAGACTGAAGAAACCGAAGAAACGGCTGCGATGCGGTGAACCTTCCAGGTAGCCGATGGCATAGACGGTGGTCACCAGCCACAGCACGGTCGACAGGGTAACGAACAGCACCGACAGCGTGTCGGCATGCAGCACCAGGTCCAGGCCGGGCGCGACTGTCCAGCGGCTCTCGTAGACTTGTCCGTGAAACACGCCCCAGATCAGGATGCCGACCAGCACCAGCTTGAGGAAGGCACCGAACAGGTTGAGTCCGGTGCGCAGTCCGTGGCTGCCTTCGCGCAGAAAGAAAATCACGAGTCCCGGCAGCAGCGAGCTTGCCACCACCAGCACCGGTAACCAGGCGTCCCAGTTCATGTGCCGATCTCCAGCAGTCCCCACACCGGTGCGCCGGCGAACCCCAGCACCAGCGCCGCCGTGGCGGCAAGCAGCAGCGCCGGCCATTCCTCACGCGCCACCGTGACCGCCTGGTTTGGATAGGGCCGGTGGCCGAAGGCATGGCCGAGCACCCGGAAGATGTAGGCCGCGGCCAGCAACGAACCCATGGCGGTCACCACGAGCCAGAGCCACTGACCGGTGGCGACAGCGCCGGCGAGCAGCTGCCACTTGCCGAGAAATGCGCCACTGGGCGGCAGGCCGATCAGGGCGACCCCGGCCAGTGCGATGGCAAAGGTCGTGGCCGGCAGGCGCTGGGCGGTACCGTCCAGCTCGCGGATGGTGTCGTGACCGGAACGCTGCTGGATAATGCCGATCGCCAGAAACAGGCCGGCCTTGGCAAAGCCGTGGGTCAGGGCCAGCATGACCAGTCCCCCCGCCGCAAGATCGTGCGCGGCGCCCGGCGGCAGGGCCTGCAGCAACGGAAAGAACAGGAACAGGTAGCCCAGCTGGGCCACGGTGGACCAGGCCGCCAGCAATTTGAGCCGTTCGGCCTGCAATGCACGCCAGGATCCCCACAGCACCGCGCCGGCACCCAGCACACCGAGCAGATTGGCCGCCGCCGCTGTCACGACGTCCGCGAACACATCCAGCCACAGGCGCAACACGAGATAGAAGGCCGCCTTGACCACCAGGGCCGACAGCACGGCGCTGACCGGCGCCGGTGCACTCGCGTGTGCCGGTGGCAGCCAGAAATGCAGCGGGAAGAGCGCGGTCTTCAACAGCAGGCCGGCTGTCATCATGGACAGTGATGTCCAGGCAACCGGACCGGCGGACACCGTGCGTGCCAGCTGTGCCATGTCGAGCGTCCCGTAACCGGCATACAGCAGGCTCACGCCGGCGAGGAACAGCATCGAGCCCAGCAGGCCGACCAGGAGGTAACGCAGCGCCGCTTCCACTGCAGCACGCTTGCCACCCAGCGACGCCAGTGCGACTGCGCTCAGGCCCAGCAGTTCCAGCGTGACGTAGAGGTTGAACAGGTCACCGGACAGCAACAGGGCATTCAGTGACGTCCACAACAGCAGCCATAAAGGCCAGAAGCGGGCGCGCCCGGAAAGTGTCTTGAAGTAGGCGCTGGCGTAAACACTGGTCGCCAGTCCCACCAGCGCGGTCATCATCAGCAGCAGGGCGGACAGACCATCGGCGCGCAGCGCGATACCGAGCCCGGCTGTCCAGCCGCCGATGTCGTAGTGCAGCGCGCCCTGTGTGGCCACGCCATGGAGCAGCATGCCGGCGGCAGCGGTGGTCGCCACGCCGGTCATGATCACCATCCACGTTGCACGACGCGGCAGCAGCATTGTCGCGAGCGCACCGGCCAGGGGCAGGGCGACCAGCCCGATCATGGCATCAGTCATCGTCCTGCTCCGCGTACAGGCGCCGCGCCAGGGCCAGGGCCAGTGCGGTTGCACTCACCGCAACGACGATCCCGGTCAGCACCAGGGCATGGGGGACAGGATCCGGCGGCAGGTCGGTCCCCCGGTAGGCGACGGCAATCAGCACCAGGAACACCCCGCTGCCCATGACATTGACGGCAATCACCCGCTGCAGCAGCGCAGCACGCAGCAGTGCACTGCGCAGTCCGAGCCCGACGATCAGGCACCCGGCCAGGCCATACAGCCACTGTGCAGTCAGCATGAAGTCTGCTCCTCGTTGCGGCCGTTACGGACTGCGGACTTGCGCTCGGGTGCATTGACAGTCAACGCTGGCGGGCGTCCGCCGACAAAGGCCAGCACCAGGGTCGCGGCGATGGCCAGCATCGCTGCCGTCTCGATCATCAGGATCAGGGCGCCGGCCCAGGCCGGCGGATAGCCGAGAAACGGCCGTCCGAGGGCGAGCAGGATCAGGCCGACCAGTAAAAACATGCCCACACCGGCGGCCATGACAAGGCGCAGCAACAAACCACCCGGTAATCCGATGCGGGATCGACCCGCGAGGCGCAATACGACGCCGGTGGCCGCGAGTGTGGCGCCGGCCTGGAATGCGCCGCCCGGCGCATGGGCACCCACCCATAACAGGTAGCCGGCCGTGAGGATCAGTACCGGTACCAGCCAGCGCACCAGTCCGTCGAATACCGGCCCGGCCGGCTGGTAGCCGGGTGTCGCCGGACCCAGGGCGAGAATGCCGAGCACGGCGGTCAGCAGCACCGCCAGTTCCAGCAGCGTGTCGTAGGCACGAAAGTTCAGCAGCACTGCAGTCACCGGGTTGCTGACCCCGCTGGCCGCGAGGTTTGCGCCAATGGCTTGAGGCAGCATGTCGTGCGGCGCGCTGCCGAGGGCATGCAGCAGGGCCCAGGCGAGTGTGCCGGACAGGGCGGCACATAACAGCGTGACCGCCCAGCGAACCGCCGCGCTCATGCCGGCGCGCTTGCGTTTCCGGGATGCGTCGGCGGGCCCGGACGATGGCGGGCGGGACTGCCTGCGCGCTGCAGTCAGCAGCAATGCCCCGGACAACCCGGCGCCTATGGCTGCTTCCGCAAGGGCGACGTCAGGCGCCAGCAGCCTCCCCCAGGCCACGGCGAGCACCAGCCCGAAGGCCATGAACAGAATGACACTGAGCCGTTCATCGGTACCAGCCAGTGCGGCCCAGGCCAGGCTTGCCAGCGAGAGCAGCAACAAGACATCGAAGACAAGCAGACTGGTCGTGCTCAAGACCCGGCCTCCTGGCGACGTGCCTGGCGTGCGATCAGGTGTGCGCTGGTGGCGCTGGCGGCGAGTACGGCCAGCCAGATCAATATCAACTTCAGCATGATGAGCAGGTCTTGCGTATGCAGCGCCAGACCGGCTACCAGCAGGCCCAGCCCGAGGTTATCGGCCTTGGTCAGCGCGTGCAGCCTCGAATAGAGGTCGGGGAGGCGCAGCAGGCCAATGCTGCCGGCCAGATAGAAGAACAGTCCCGCCAGGATCAGCAGGGAAGACAGGATATCAATCACGGTGGTTCTCCATGCGCTGACCTGTGAAAGCCGCTGCCGCCACCGCGGCGAGCAGTGCGAGCACCAGCGCGACGTCGATCAGCGCCGCTTGTTCAAACAGCTGGCTGAGCAGCAACAGCACACCCACGCCGGCTGTACCAATCAGCTGGGTGGCCAGCATGCGGTCGCCGGCAGCCGGACCGCGCAGCACGCGCAGCAGGCCAAGCAATAGTGTGAGCATGAGGCCCAGTGTGGACAGCGCGAAAAGCTCAGGCATCATTCGTCTCCAGTGTCAAGCCGAACAGCCGGGCAATCGCCTGCTCGAGTCGAAGCAATTGCAGATCGGGATTCTCGCCGGTGTCGAGCAGGTGCAACTCTGCTTGATCGCCGTCGAGATCTGCGGCCAGCGTGCCGGGTAACAGGCCGATGCAGTTCATGAGCAGCACGCGTGCCGCCGGATGCCTGAGGTGGAGGCGGTACCGCCTGAAGCCCGGCTCGATGCGCAGCTCAGGCCCCAGGGTGCGACGCGCGACATCAAGCCCGCCGCGCACCGACTCGCGCAGGAACAGGGCAATAAAGACCACCAGCCCGGCAAGTGACAAGCCTGGAAGCTCATTGTCAGCCATGCGTATAGTGGCCCAGCTGGCGAGCGCCACCGCCGGCAGCCCGACCAGCCAGGCATCCAGCCGACCCTGGCTGATGAGCCACCAAAGGCCAGCCAGTATCGCGGTCCTTGCCAAAATATTCACCAGCGCTCCTGTCCGGGCCTGTGTCACGGGAGTCGTTCCGATCGGGTCCGGGCGTTAGTCAGGCGTGTACATCCAGTCGCGGAACCTTGACCCGGGGCGGTGCGGGCGTGGCCCTGTTCTGCCGGGGGCGCTGGGTCAAGACGTGCACCAGCAGCACAGCTGCAGCGGCAAGCAGCAGCACCTTCAGGGTGATGAGACCGGCAAGCAGGCCGAACAGTACCGAGTCGAGAATGTTCATTTCACTTTACTCCTTTCGTTCATCTGCATAGACGAATCCGATTCCTGTTAACAGGTCGGGTTTGCAGCTTCACGCTGCGTTGAGAACGCCGCAGGCGCGGTTGGCGGGTACGGCAATGTCCATCAGCCGCGGGTCATCCAGTTCCAGTGCGTTCATCTGATCGATATAGGCCTGCTTGCTGCTGACCTGCAGGCGCGGGTTATGGCGTATCTCCTCACCGATGGTGCTCACCGTCATGCCGTTGTAGTCATGGGCGGGATACACCCATGTGTCTTCCGGCAGAATCAGCAGCTTGTCGAACAGACTGTCGTACTGCGCGGCGGGGTCACCGTTCTGAAAGTCGGTGCGTCCCGTCCCGCGGATCAGCAGCGTATCGCCGGTGAATACCCGGTCGGGCAGCAGCAGACTGTAGGAGTCATCCGTGTGTCCCGGCGTATAGAGGACGTCGAGATGCAGTTTGTCGACGTGGAGTTTCTCGCCCTCGCGGAACTGAAGCGAAACGCATTCGGCACGGGTCATGGCCCCCATGGCGGAGGCACAGCCGGTTCGGTCGCGCAGCGCGCCGAGCGCGGTGACATGGTCGGCATGGATATGCGTATCCACCGCCAGCACCAGTTTCAGGTCAAGCTCCCCGATGAGGCGAACATACTGGCCGGTATTTTCCAGCACAGGGTCAATCAGCAGGGCCTCGCCACCCTGGCGTTCCGCCAGCAGATAGGTGTAGGTGCTCGAGGTCTTGTCGAACAGTTGACGTAAAATCATGGTCTCGCCTCCTTGATGTCAATCCCGGCTCAGCCGGGTGTTTGGTTGCCATGGTTCGCTGCTGATTGCGTATTTACCAGGATCCCTGATAGGTCATGTCTACAATCTAGTGCCGATCAGGGTTCTGGAAAATACGAATTAAAATTTAAAAGCATCGGAAAATACGAAGTCTTCTTGCGGGTGTATGTCGCCTGCCACAGGCTGGGCAGGGCGAATTTGTCTTGCACGGGGGAAAACCAGAGCAGGCGTGCTATCGGCCAGACAGCTCGATGACACGGCTGAATACACGGTGGCTGGGACAGGCTATAGACTAATGCACCCATGATTTCATGGGCGCACAGTCCGGCGGAACGGGTTTTGCCTGCCAAGCTGTCATTGCCGTATGTTCGAGAATCCACGGCAGTAGCTGTACGAAGTTGCACTGGTTGTTTTGCAGCTCGATCAGGAACCGGTGTGCCTGGTCAGCATCCACATTCAATTGATAACCGTTCAGGCGCAGGAAAATATCGGTCGCGAAGAATGTGGCGGGTTCGTCCCCGTCGACGCAGGGATGGTTCATGATGCGCGATCCGAATAGTGCGGCTGCTATTTCACCGGGATCGGCGCAGTGTCAAGTCCCGGGATGGTACAACGTGCTTTCCAGTTACCCGCAGTCCCGAAGACTGCAGGACCTCCAGAGCGCGCCGGCAGGATGCCGTGAATGGCCAGCGCCTCGTCCCGGTTCAGGAAAGCAACGCGGTTACCTGGCAAGGACTTGCCCGGTTCCTTATTTTCGGCGACAGACTGTCCGAGGTGATTCAGGCCCACCGGGCGCACGCGCTTGCGGCTGACATATTCACGGATCGCTTCGGTGAGCAGGTCGGGCGCGTTCTGGTGCATCGCGGCTGCGAGCGCTTTGAGGTCATTCCAGGTGGCCTCGTCGACGTTCCGGGTACGTAATAGCTTGCTACTTTCCCTTTAGATGATGTTCTTCGCTACAATAGCTCCCTGATACACCTTGCTCATTTGACAAGTATGGAAAAATTTGAACTCATCGATTGCGAGAGCGGTTGACGTCCTCATCATCGGCGCCAGCGCCGCCGGGCTGATGTGTGCAATCGAGGCAGGCAAGCGGCAGCGCAGGGTGCTGGTCATCGACCACGCCAACAAGGCCGGCAAGAAGATCCTGATGTCCGGTGGCGGCCGCTGTAACTTTACCAACTACCAGGTCGGTGCGGATAACTTCCAGTCCCACAATCCGCATTTTTGTAAATCCGCCCTGAGTCGTTTCACTCAATGGGATTTTATCTCCATGGTCGAACGCTACGGCATCCCTTACCATGAGCGCGAGCATGGCCAGTTGTTTTGTAATGACAGCGCCAGGGACATTCTGGACATGTTGCTCGAGGAATGCCAGCGTGCAGGGGTGCGCGTACAACTCGACACCTCGGTTGGAGAAATTAATAAAAATAGTGATGGCCGCTTCCAGGTTAACATCGAAAATCGCCTTCAACCCGCTGTTATCGATTGCCAATCCCTGGTGGTGGCCAGCGGCGGCCTCTCGATCCCCAGGATGTGCGCCAGTCCGATTGGTTACCGTATCGCCGAACAGTTTGGAATAAACATCCGGACCACCCGTGCCGGTCTCGTACCCTTTACCCTGCATGAGGCAGATAAACACCGCTTTGCAGGGTTGGCCGGGATCGCGGTGGAGAGTGTCGTCTCGAATAACCGTGCCCGGTTTCGCGAGAACATCCTCTTCACCCATCGGGGCCTGAGTGGTCCGGCGATCCTGCAGATTTCTTCCTACTGGCGGCCTGGCGAAAGTGTCACGATTGATTTATTACCCGACAGGCACGTCGCCGAACTGCTGACCGTTGCACGCCAGACCGAGGCCAGTAAAAAAAAACTCAAGACCATCCTGACGCAATGGTTACCAAAGCGATTGGTGGCGGTCCTGATCGATGATGCACTGCTGGAGAACCCGTTGCAGCATCTGAACCAGGAGCAGATTCAGTCAGTCAGTGACGCCATCCACCAATGGGCGCTGCGACCCAATGGGACCGAAGGCTATCGTACGGCAGAAGTCACGCTCGGGGGTGTGGATTGTGATGCACTCTCGTCAAAAACCATGGAATGCCAGAACGTGGCCGGATTATATTTTATTGGTGAGGTGCTGGACGTGACGGGCTGGCTGGGTGGTTATAACTTTCAGTGGGCCTGGTCGTCCGGCTGGTGTGCGGGGCAATATGCCTGAATGCATGGGCCGGCAACCAGAGAGAGGACTCCCGATTCGCCATTATTAAACGGCTCTTCCCAGAATCGTGTGGGTAAATTTCCGTTGTAGGGCCGAATTCATTCGGCCAACAGCTGGTTCGTGAATGGTCGAATGAATTCGACCCTACAGGAGACAAGGAGGTCGCCCAGTAACCTTGCCATCAGAAGCAATGCATCTCGTCTGAATGATATGTTACCCACTCAATCAGGGGGAAGATCCTATTAAACAGGATATTAATATTTGTATCCTTTCCCCTTGCTGTGCCGAATCCAGCCTGTTACTGGATCAAACTGCCCGCCTGAAGCTGCCTGACCTGCGTTAGAATACCCGTCCACCACCCGAACATGCAGACTCACCACTGAGCAAACCGGATTATCCTACATGCTGCGTTTGACCGAAATCAGGCTTCCCCTCAATCACACCGAAGGCTCGCTCAAGCTCGCGATCCTCGAGCGGCTGGGGATTCCTGCGGGGGACCTGCTCGGATATTCCATCGCCCGCAGCGGGCATGATGCGCGCAAGCCGAAGGCGATTGTGGCCGTGTACACAATGGATGTCGAGATCAGGGGTGAAGCGGCAGTGCTTCAGCGATTCGCGCATGATCCGCATTGCAATCCCGCACCGGATACCGAATATCACTTCGTCGCACAGGCACCCGCCGATCTTGAATCACGTCCGGTGGTGATCGGCCTGGGGCCGGCGGGTCTGTTTGCCGCGCTTGTACTGGCGCAGTCGGGCTTCAGGCCCATCGTGCTGGAGCGCGGCAAGGCGGTACGTGAACGCACCAGGGACACCTTTGCACTGTGGCGCCAGGGTGTTCTCAATCCGGAATCCAACGCGCAGTTTGGCGAGGGCGGTGCGGGTACGTTCTCGGATGGCAAGTTGTATAGCCAGATCAAGGATCCTAAACATTATGGCCGCAAGGTGCTCGCGGAATTCGTTAAAGCCGGCGCACCGCCGGAAATTCTTTATGTGAGTAAGCCGCACATCGGTACCTTCCGGCTGGTGGGCATGGTGGAAACCATGCGCGATACTATCGAGGCGCTCGGCGGCGAGATACGTTTCGAATCGCGGGTGGATGATTTCGAAATTGATAATGGACAGCTGCGTGGCGTAGTACTCGCCAGCGGCGAACGCATCGCGACGGAGTATGTAGTACTGGCCATAGGCCACAGTGCGCGCGACACCTTTCAGAAGCTGTTCGATCGCGGTGTGTATATCGAGGCCAAGCCGTTTTCCATCGGCCTCCGCATCGAACATCCGCAATCGCTTATCGACACCTGCCGCTTTGGCAGGAATGCCGGCAACCCGCTGCTCGGCGCTGCCGATTACAAGCTGGTGCATCACTGCAGCAATGACCGCTCGGTATACAGCTTCTGCATGTGCCCTGGCGGCACGGTGGTCGCCGCCGCCTCTGAACCGGGTCGCGTTGTCACCAATGGCATGAGCCAGTATTCACGCAACGAGCGCAATGCCAACAGCGGCATTGTGGTCGGCATCACGCCTGAAGATTATCCGGATGGCCCCTTGGCCGGCATCGCCTTCCAGCGGCAGTGGGAAGAACGCGCTTTTGAGTTGGGCGGTGAAGATTATTCAGCGCCCGGACAGTTGGTCGGCGATTTCCTGGCCGGACGCCCTTCGACTCGATTGGGCTCGGTCATGCCGTCGTACACACCGGGCGTACATCTATGTGACCTGAGCACGGCGCTCCCCGATTACGCGGTTACCGCAATCCGCGAGGCACTACCTGCCTTCGGCAAAAAAATTAAAGGCTTTGCCATGAACGACGCCATGCTCACCGCCGTCGAGACGCGCACCTCGTCACCGATCCGTATCAAGCGCAATGAAGATTATCAGAGCCTGAATACGCGCGGACTGTATCCGACGGGTGAAGGTGCGGGCTATGCGGGCGGCATCCTGTCATCAGCGGTGGATGGCATCAAGGTCGCCGAGGCGATGGCATTAAGTATGGTGCGAAGCCAGAATCCGCACGCCCACGGTTGCTGAAGGCGGCACTATTGATATCCTGTGTATGGCCAATTACCGGAACCTGTCTCAAAATTATCAAACAGGCTAAATGACGTATAATCGTATGCGTACTGCGTTCAAGCGACCAACAACGGGAGCGTATCCGGGAACACTTTCCGGAGGAGCACATTCCCCAAGCCGCCCGGGTCGCAAGCCGACGCCTACCCGCAAGGTGCTCGAAGCCGTTCTCTGGATTCTCAATACGGGTGCCCGGTGTCACATGTTGCCGCAGTGTTACCCAAACTGTAAAACGGTGCATCGCCGTTTTCAGACCTGGTGTCGAAACGATGTGCTGCGCGAGGTCATGACCGATCTGGCCAACACGTTGCGTGATGAAGTTGTACTTGATGAATCGGAATGCCTTATCGATGCGACCTTTGCTTCGGCCAAGGGTGGTGGTGTTGGGATTGGGCCGGCCAGGCGTCGTAAAAGTGTGAAAATCACGGCAATTCTTGGCCGTCACGGGTTGCCGCAGGATGCAGCGCGTGACGGGTGGCATCAAGGAGTTCAATGCTGCGTTAACGGTAGCGATGAAAATCCATTGGCTCAACCTCGTTTAGCGCGAGCATGTACTCACTGATCGACATGGCCAGGAGAGTGATCGAGCCGGATTAACCCACGTGCTGTCCTGAGAATGTATGGTGCTCCCATCACTATCACCTTGTGTTGATTTGTTCAGGTTTGCTGAATGTATTGCTGGTGCAGGCTGTTGGCCTGCACCAGCAACGACGGTTATCGCCGGGACGAACATGAAACAGCGAGCTGAATTCCATACCCTGTTCGTAATTATCCGTAAAATCAGGGTGAAGCCCTGGCATCATATCGCGTTCAAGGTATAGCTGGAGAGGCCATCATGGACACTTTGCTGTCGCGACACTGGCATCATCTGCCGCTTGACGAAATTGAAACGCTGCTCGAGTCCGAGGGCAGCAAGGGACTGGACACGTTCGAGGTGGCGCGCCGGCAGGCGCATTACGGACCCAATCGCCTCACCCTGAAGAAGGGCAAGAGCCCCCTGATACTGTTTCTGCTGCAGTTTAATCAACCGCTTGTCTACATCCTTCTGGCGGCGGCGCTGATCACCTTCCTGCTGCATGAATGGGTCGACAGTGGCGTTATCTTCGGCGTGGTGCTGGTCAATGCGGTGGTGGGCTTCATCCAGGAGTCCAGGGCATTAAAGGCTATCGAGGCACTGGCACGCTCGATGGAAGGTGTGGCAACAGTGGTACGGGCGGGGAAGAAAATCAGGATCCAGTCGGCCGAAGTGGTGCCCGGTGATCTGGTGCTGCTGCAATCCGGCGACAAGGTGCCCGCTGACCTGCGACTGTTGCGGACCCGTGAGCTGCAGATCGATGAATCGGCCCTCACCGGCGAGTCAGTACCCGTTCAGAAGAAGCCGGAGCAGCTGGCCCGGGATACGGTACTGGCAGACCGCGTCAATATGGCGTTTTCATCGACCCTGGTGACCTATGGCACCGGCGCGGGGCTTGCTGTCGCTATCGGCGATGGCACAGAGATCGGGCAGATCAATGCGCTGATTGCCAGCGCCGATACGCTGGCAACGCCGCTGACCAGGAAAATTAACCAGTTCAGCGGCGTCCTGCTCTGGATCATTCTGGGCCTTGCCGGTTTGACCGTGCTGGCGGGATGGCTGCACGGTGATTCGCTGCTCGATACCTTCATGGCTGCCGTGGCCCTGGCCGTTGGTGCTATACCCGAAGGATTGCCAGCGGCCATGACCATCATGCTGGCGATCGGCGTCGGCAAGATGGCGCAGCGACATGCCATTATCCGCAGGATGCCGGCGGTGGAAACCCTCGGCAGCACAACGGTGATCTGCTCTGACAAGACCGGGACCCTCACACAGAACCAGATGACGGTGTGTGAGGTCTGCGCGGGTGCAGGATGCTATGAATTCTCGGGTACGGGTTATGCACCGCATGGCGAGGTTCGCCTTTGCCAGGCCAGCATCGACCCCGGGACACATGTCGCATTGCTCGAATGCCTGACCGCAGGCGTGCTATGCAACGATTCGCGTCTGGTCAACAACGCAGGACGCTGGGATGTCGAGGGTGATCCGACCGAAGTGGCGCTGATCTCGGCCGCGATCAAGGCCGGGCTGTCACCGGAAAAACTGGATCTGGAATTTGCACGCCTGGATACGCTGCCCTTCGAGGCCCAGCACCAGTATATGGCGACACTGCATGCACCGGCAGCGAGGCCCGGTGGGGCCGTCATTTACGTCAAGGGTTCTGTGGAACGTGTACTGACGCGTTGTCACGATGCCTGCGGTGCCGCTGGCGAGCCCGTGGCGATTGATCAGGAGCTCATACACCGCCAGGTTGATGAAATAGCGGCGCGCGGGCTGAGGGTGCTGGCATTCGCCCGCAAGGTCCTGTACGCACCCGCTCAGTCGGTCAGTCATGCCGATATCAGTGATGGACTTACGTTCCTCGGGCTCCAGGCGATGATGGATCCGCCACGTCAGGAAGCCATAAGGGCGATTCGCACCTGCCGGAAGGCGGGCATTCAGGTCAAGATGATCACCGGTGACCATGTGGTCACTGCCGCGGCAATCGCACGCCAGATCGATCTTGACGGTGCTGCGGAAAGCGATCCGGATCGTTTCGCAATAAGCGGCCATAGTCTCGCGCAGTTGTCCGATCAGGAGCTGGTGGAGATTGCCCAGGGGACGGTCGTGTTTGCGCGTGTTTCACCTGAACAAAAGCTGCGCCTGGTGGAGGCGCTCCAGGCCAGGGGGCATGTGGTGGCAATGACCGGCGATGGCGTCAACGACGCGCCCGCGCTGAAGCAGGCCGACATCGGCGTGGCCATGGGTATAGGGGGCACCGAGGTGGCCAAGGAAGCCGCCGATATGGTGCTGACAGATGATAACTTCTCGACTATCGAAGCGGCTGTCGAGGAGGGCCGTGCGGTATACGACAATCTGGTGAAATTCATCACCTGGACCCTGCCCACCAACATCGGCGAAGGCCTGGTGATTCTGCTGGCCGTATTCGCCGGCCTCACGCTTCCCATTACGCCGGTCCAGATTCTGTGGATCAATATGACGACGGCCGTGCTGCTGGGTCTGATGCTGGCGTTCGAGGACAAGGAGCCGGGGATCATGGAACGACCGCCGCGACGCCCGGAAACGCCGGTACTGACCAGGGAACTGGGTCTGCGTATCGGTTTGGTGAGTGTAATGCTGTTGCTCGGCGCGTTCGGTCTTTTCGAATGGGCGTTGCTGCAGGGCAGAAGCCTCGAAACGGCACGAACCGTGGCAGTGAATGTGTTCGTCTTTGGCGAAATCTTCTATCTGTTCAACTGCCGGTCATTGCGTTACTCCATGTTCAGGCTAGGTATATTTTCCAACCGCTGGCTCATTTTGGGTGTGACGGCAATGGTTGTTCTCCAAATGTCGCTGACGTATTCCCCGATAATGAACCGGTTGTTTGGCACAGCCCCGATTGGAATAACTGAATGGGTTTTGATTCTGACTGGAGGGCTGATCATCTACACCCTGGTAGGTGCCGAGAAATGGTTGCGCCTTCGCGCTGATGGCAAGAAGGCGGACAATTGAGTTTCTTTCCCGACATCCTCACCGAGATGGCGGTTTTGCTGCTGCTGACGGCTGGCGTCGGTGCGCTGGCCGTTCGCCTGCGCCAGCCCCTGATCGTGGCTTTCATTGCAGTGGGTATCCTGGTCGGCCCTTCAGTACTTGGCTGGGTGACTGCCAATGACCAGATTGATTTGCTGGCGAAGCTCGGCATCACCCTCCTGCTATTCGTCGTCGGACTGAAGCTGGACCTGCATATCATTCGCACCATGGGGCCAGTGGCACTGGCAACAGGTCTTGGCCAGGTCGTTTTTACCAGTGTTATCGGATATCTGATTGCACTGGCGTTCGGCATGACGCCCGTTACGGCCCTTTATGTGGCGGTTGCCTTAACCTTTTCCAGTACCATCATCATTGTCAAGCTGCTTTCCGACAAACGGGAGGTGGACACGCTGCACGGGCGCATCGCCCTGGGTTTTCTGATCGTGCAGGACCTGGTTGTTGTGCTGGTCATGATCGGCCTCAATGCCCTTGGAAAAGCGGGTGAGTTTTCCCTTGCCCAGGCGGCGCTTGCGGTGCTGGTGAAGGGCAGTATCTTCATAGTGGTGATCGGACTGGTCACGCGTTACCTTCTGCCACGCCTGCTTCATTTGCTCTCACGCTCCCGGGAACTGCTGGTACTGTTTGGTATCGCCTGGGCAGTAGCCCTGGCAACGGCAGGCGATGCACTGGGCTTCAGCAAAGAGGTGGGTGCCTTCGTGGCTGGCGTATCACTGGCTTCCACGCCCTACCGGGATGCGCTGGGGGCGCGTCTGGTCAGCTTGCGTGATTTTCTGCTGCTGTTTTTCTTTATCGATCTGGGCGCGCGCCTGGACCTTGGACTGTTGGGTGCCCAGCTCATGGAGTCCCTGGTATTTTCGCTGTTTGTCCTGATCGGCAACCCGCTCATCGTCATGGTCATCATGGGGGCGTTGGGATATCGGAAGCGGACCGGGTTTCTGGCGGGACTCACCGTGGCGCAAATCAGCGAGTTTTCACTGATTCTCGGCGCCCTGGGCGTGAGTCTCGGTCATATCGATCGTGAAACCATGGGATTGATCACGCTGGTTGGCCTGATCACCATCAGCGCCTCGACCTACATGATCATTTTCTCCCATCCGCTCTATGAAAAACTGGCACCCTGGCTGAAGATTTTCGAACGCCGTACTTACCATCGCGAGCGCGATCAGGATATGACGCCCAAAGACGGAATCTGTGAGATCATTCTTTTTGGCATGGGGCGCTACGGGACCGGGATTGCGCAGGCGCTGCGGGCGCGTGGCTGTCGTGTCATCACCGTCGACTACAATCCGGATCTGGTCAGGTCGGGTGATGCTATGGGATTTCCGGTGCTTTACGGGGATGCCGAGGATTCCGAGTTTGTTGTCTCACTGCCGCTGGCAGATGTCCGGTGGATTATCAGCACGGCTCGCGAACGACACGTCAATCAGGTGCTTATCCATTCCCTGCGGAGTGCGGGCTATGCGGGCCGCATCGCTGTTACAGCCCATAGCCCCGTTGATGTTGCACGTCTGGAACAGGCGGGTGCTGATCTGGTTCTGGCTCCGTTTGCGGATGCTGCGCGCGAGGCGGTTGACCGGCTACTGGGGCAAGCCTCCCGGGTGACAGGGTGATGTGCCATGTACCACGCAAGGGATAGGGTGCGGCAACGGGAAAATAATTCTGTCAGAATTGAAGCTGGTACAAGGCGTGGCGCGTACTATTTTTACACGTCAGCAGTGCCCTAATGGAGGTGAATGCAATGAAGAGGTTTATGGACATACTTTGCGTGGTGGAGTCCGGGAAGGCATGCAAGCCAGCCCTGGATCGCGCGGTCGCACTGGCGCAAGACAATCAGGCCAGCCTGACAGTGATCGACGTCGCACCACATGTCACGGCTGGCATAGGTATGCCCGACGGTGGTCCAATTTCTGTCGATCTGGAGGCAGCGGTGGTCGAGCGCCATGCACAACAACTGGAATCACTCGTCGAGCCTTACCGCGAGCGGATCAGGATCGAGACAAAAGTGCTGGTAGGCACACCCTTCCTGGAGGTCGTGCGCGAGGTGCTGCGCAACGGGCGTGATCTGGTGATCAAGATTCCCGAACATCAGGATTGGCTGGACCGGCTATTCGGCAGTAATGACATGCATCTGCTGCGCAAGTGCCCGTGCCCGGTCTGGCTCATCAAGCCGCAGGCACCGAAAGCCTACCGGCGCATCCTGGCGGCGGTCGATGTCGACGATACATACCCGCCGGAGGAGATGGATTCGCGAGGCGCTTTGAACCGTCAGATTCTTGAATTGGCCAGTTCACTGGCACTGGCAGATTTTTCCGAGCTGCACATCGTGCATGCATGGGATGCAGTCGGGGAGAGTGTCATGCGCCACGGAATATTTATGAGTGCGCCCGAAGAGAAGATCAATGACTATGTCGAGCAGGTGAGGCAGCACCACGCCGCCAGTCTGAAGGCGCTTCTGCATGCGGTGTTCGATGATCAGGGGCAGGATACGCTGGATTTCCTCAAGCCCAAAACGCATCTGGTGAAGGGTGGGGCCCGTAAAGAGATACCGGCCCTGGCCAGGCAAATCGAGGCCGATCTTATCGTCATGGGGACCGTGGCCCGCACCGGTGTTTCGGGCTTGATTATGGGCAATACGGCAGAGACCATCCTGAACCAGATCGATTGTTCAGTGCTCGCGATCAAGCCTCCCGGCTTTGTGACGCCGGTCAGTCTGGAGAAGTGATCCTGCAGATGGATTATTTGTGGTCCGGAATACAGGCTTCCTGGTAGCGCCAGCTCAATGCGCTTGCAGGGCCGGCATCCGTGAACCGAAGCGACCATAGAACCATTTCATAACGAATGGCGGCAGCAGCGTGGTCAGGGCAATGACAAGCACCATTCCCGCGTATACCTCGTTGCTGAAGACTCCGCTGACCCGGCCCAGCTCGGCGAAGATGAGACCGACCTCGCCACGCGGTACCATCGCCAGGCCGATTGCCCAGCGTGTGTACCAGGATTCGCGGATCAACCAGGCACCGGCGAGCTTGCCCGCAATTGCGATGGTGGCCAGCGAGAGCGAGAAAACCCATATGAATGAAGATCCCCAGTCAATCTCGCGGAGATTGAGTGAGAGTCCTACCATCACGAAGAAGATCGGCGTAAACAGATGAATGATCGGTTTCATTTGTTTTTCCACGCGATGTGCGAAATCCGCATCCGTGCGTATGGAAATACCGAAGGGCAGGAAGAAGCGCCTCGACAAGGCCAGGCCGGCAGCAAACCCGCCAAGCAGTTCCGGGGCGCCAACGGCATGTGCCAACCAGGCAAAGAAGAGCACCAGTGCAACGATGGTGGTGGGGATCAGTCCCGGGATCTCGCTGGCGGCATCGAAACGGTGGATCAGGAGGGAAAGCAGTTTTGCCATTGGCGTGGCCAGGGCGAAGAACACACCAATGAACAGCAGCACCTTGCCGGCGTTTGCCAGGCTCACACCGCCGCCGATGACAAACTCGTAGAGGAGAGCCAGCAGCACTACACCAAGGATGTCATCGAGAACCGCAGCGCCGAGCACGATCTGACCCTCGGGAGCGGTGTGGCGTTTCAGATCCGCCAGAACGCGAACGGTAATGCCGATGCTGGTAGCGGTCAATGTCCCGCCAATGAACAGTGATGGCAGCAGCTCCAGACCCAGCATCCACCGGCTGACACCAAAACCGAATAAAAAGGGCAACGTGAAGCCTGATGCAGCCACGATCAGGGACTTGGTGCCGGTCCGGGCCAGCTGGCGGATATCCGTTTCCAGCCCCACTTCGAACAGCAGCATGATAATGCCGATTTCGGCAAGCAGCTTGATGACGTCCGTGGGTTCGATCCACCCCAGCAAGCTGGGGCCGAGCACGATGCCCGCGACCAGTTCCCCGATAACCGGTGTGACATGTAAACGTGAGGCCAGCTCGCCAAACAGGCGCGCGGTGAGCAGTATCCCCATGAGGATGAGAAAAAAGGTGTGTGCTTCCATGTATGTTTTTCACCTGCATGCGCAGGTTTGACCATATCCCCGTAATAGGAGCCATGTGCAATGTTGGATATTTCTAATGTTCAATCACGTTCTCACGAATCCACGGCAGCAACCGGTCGAAATTGCAGCAGTTGTCTTCCAGCAGCCAGATCAGGAACTGGTGAGCCTTGTCTGCATCCACCTTCAGCTTGTAGCCATTCAGGCGCAGGAATACGTCGGTCGCAAAGAACGCGACGCGTTTGTTCCCGTCGACGAAGGGGTGATTCATGATGAGCGATTCGAACAGCGCGGCGGCCATCTCGGCGAGGTCGGCGTAGTGGCCGGTCTGCGGGCGGAACAGGGCGCTTTCCAGCAGGCCGTAGTCACGGACGCCTGCAGGGCCTCCAAATCGTTCCAGCAGGGCGCGGTGAATGGCCAGCACCTCGTCCCGGCTCAGGAAGGCAACGCGGTCACTTGGCAAGCAGCTTGCCCAGTTCTTCGTTTTCGGCGATGGACTGTTCGAGGTGTTTCAACACTTCCGGCCGTACGCGTTTCCTGGCGACATACTCGCGAATCGCTTCCGTGAGCAGGCCGGAGACATTCTGGTGCGTCTCGGCGGCAAGCGCCTTGAGTTCGTTCCAGGTGGCTTCGTCGACCTTGGAGCTGATCTTGATGCTGTGCATGGCCGGAGCATGGTTGACGAAGCCAGAAATGTCAAGACGCCGGGCATGCAGACCTGCTTGGGCGGGCTCCCTGTCACCAGACGTTGTATCAACAACAGGCGGCTGTGAACCGGTAGCGTCCCGAATCAGCATAGAGAATGCCATGTCTGTTCAGCAGGTTCCTGGTGCGACCATAAACAGGATTGAATGCAATGCTGTCCCATAAACATTGACTGAAATTACAGCAAATCCATGTATGAAAGCACTACACCGAGCAGTTGACAGCGACAGGAGATGCAAGTCATGCATCACTGTACGAACAGTATGTCCCTTCTCGGCAATTGCTCCATGCGTTACCCTACCTCCTCGGTAACTGCTCCATGCGTTACCCTACCTCCTCGGTAACTGCTCCATGCGTTACTCTACCTCCTACATCCATGTAGTCGTACATCCATGCAGTCGTACATCCATGCAGTCGTCCCGGAGGGAGAGGGCGCTTGTGGGACAGCAGTGTGTTGAATGGTATTGATGGAATGTCACGTGATGGCCATTTATCTTGCGGATTGCCCGGGAATGTCCTGATAAGCGGCGTGAGATGTGTGTGACGCAGACGAGTTTGGCGGAACTATTCGTAGCTCGGTACATTCATCTTATAACACGGGTAATGACAGAAGATTTATCTGTAACACCTCCCGGGTCTGGCTGTTCCCCGGAAGATGAGCATGGAGAGTATTCCGGTAAATGCGGTTAAGCGCGTCGTGAATACCGGTTCGAGAGAGGGTGCGTAAATGAATCCAGGTGAGCAACGCCGCGCAGCTACGCTATCTTCCATCAGGGATCCCTTGCCCTGCCCGATGACGCTGGCAGCGATATCGGGCAACTTGCTGAACGTGACATGACCGGGGTGCTGAGATCGCCATATTTGAACCCCGTATAGATTAAAGGCTTGGACACATTGATGCCTGCGGGTGTACTATGCAGTTCTTACCTCCCCCTATTTTCTCCCAGGGAAATTCCGGCCGGTGAGTGCTTTCCAGCACCACTAACCGATCAGGACTAACAGCCGCATTGCCTGGCTGCTCCTTTCCGGCTAGCCATATCAACCAGCCATAGGGGTGCACGTGCCATGACACAAAGAACTTTCCGGTTTGCCTGGTGGTTGCTGATGGTCCTGTCAGCCGCTCTTTCCGTCGCCTTGGTGATCTTTCTTCAGGTGTCAGCATAATAAGGTATTCCCCCATGAGTGGAATGAGACAAACATCCGTCATATCCATGCGTGCGCTGATTCTTCTCGCGCTGCTGGCGATTGTGCATGGCCATGTGTTCGCCCGGGACGGTTCCTCCGGGGTGCCCGAGAATGCACGCGCAAAGGACTATGGCAAAGGATGGGCGTGTAACCAGGGCTATCGAGCGGTCAACGGGACCTGTGCAGCCATCAAGCTGCCTGCAAATGCATACCTGACAAATACCTCGTACGGGAGCGGTTGGGAGTGTGAACAAGGTTATCGGGAGTTCAAC
>JBATJF010000116.1:0-5650 GCA_049668345.1 Gammaproteobacteria bacterium | reverse complement strand
TCGAGGAACTGCGCGGCCTGTGTCTCGAGGCGGATGTGAAAATGGTTGCCTGCCAGATGACGGTCGACGTGTTCGGCTTCAACTCCAGCGACTTCATCCCGGAGGTCACCGACTACGTCGGCGCCACATCCTTCCTGCCCGTCGCGCAAAAATCCGACGTCTGCCTGTTTATCTAGCGAGTTATGGCAAAGGGGATGCGCTGCTGGTTCGTTTGCGCATCAGGCGGCGCGATCGAGACGCACCGAATCGGGCAGCGTAATCTCCATCTCCACTGGCAAGTGGTCGGACAGGGAAAAATTCAATGCCCCGACACGATCCACCTGCAGCGTGGGGGACACCAGGATGTGATCGATGTTGTGCTGTGGTCGCCAGCTCGGGAAGGTGTCCATACCGTGAAACGGCTCACGCATCAGCGTGCGGTTGATCAGGTATTCCATCTCGGTACTGTCTGACTGGCAGTTCATGTCACCCATCAGGATCACGTGCCGGTACTCATTGACGATTTCGCTGATGTAATCAAACTGCATCATGCGCGTGCGCCGGCCCAGCGCGAGATGCAGGATCAGCACGACCAGCGACTCCTGCTGCGTACCGTAGCGGATAAACATCACGCCGCGCCCCGGGATCCTGCCCGGCAGGCGGTGTTCAACGATCTCGGCCGGGTGATAGCGGCTCAGCAGGCCCGTGCTGTGCCGCGCGAGCCGGCCGATGCGCCGGTTGGTCTGGTCGTACCAGAACGGCATGCCCGATTTTTCACTCAGGTATTCAGTGAGGTTGACATAGCCGCTGCGGATGCTGCCGGCATCGAGTTCCTGCAGACCGACAATGTCATAGCCACGGACCAGTTGCGCGACCCGGTCGAGATTGTGAAAACGCTGCGCGTGGGGCAGCACGTGCTTCCAGCTGTGCGTGAAGTAATGCCGGTAGCGATGCGTTCGTATACCCGCCTGGACGTTGTAGCTCAGCAGACGGATTTTCTGTCCCATTTCAGTATCCAGATCGAACGATGTGCCGGCGCTGACCGTGTCCTGCAGGGGGGGTGTCAGGTCGGACATACCAGTGATCCCAATTGCTCTGTGAGTTTGACATTCTCCCGGTAATCGACCGGGCAATCAATGATGCTTACCGTGTCGTTGGCAAGCGCCTCCTGCAGTATGTTCGGCAACTCTTCCGTCCTCTGAACCCGGTACCCCTTCGCCCCGAAGGCCTCGGCATATTTTACGAAATCCGGGTTGCCGAAGTGTACATTAGATATGCGCTTGAACTGGTTCATCTGCTTCCATTCGATCAGGCCGTAGCTGCTGTCGTTCCAGATCAGGATCACGATCGGCAGGCGGTTGCGGATCGCCGTCTCGATTTCCTGTGAATTCATCATGAAACCGGCATCGCCGGTCACTGCGACGATATTGCGTTCAGGATACGCCAGCTTGGCGGCGATCGCACCAGGTACCGCGATCCCCATGCTGGCGAAGCCGTTGGAAATGATGCAGGTATTCGGATACTCGCAGCGGAACATGCGCGCCATCCACATCTTGTGGGCACCGACATCGCACACCACGATGTCCTCCAGCTTCAGCGCGGTGCGCAGGTCCCAGATGATTTTCTGCGGCTTGACCGGAAAATCGATATCGTCGCGGTGCTGGTTCATCTCCGCGACCAGGCGTTCGCGCAGGGGACGGATGTGGGCACCTTCATGGGGACTCGCCCGGTCGGCAATGCGCTGCAGGCTGTGCCCGATGTTGCCGGTCACGCCGACCCTGACCGGGTAGTGCGCATCGACCTCGGCCGGGGCGTTGTCGATATGGATGATGCTGCGGTCGCGCGACGGATGCCACAGGTAGGGATGGTACTCGACCAGGTCATAGCCGACGCAGATCACCAGGTCGGCGCGATCGAAGCCGCAGCTGATGTAATCATTGGCCTGCAGTCCGGCACTGCCCAGCGCACAGGGATGACGGAACGGGATCACCCCCTTGGCCATGAAGGTGTTGGCGACGGGGATGTTCAGCCGCTCGGCGAACTCGGCGAGCTGGCGCCAGGCCCGCGCACGCACCACGCCGTTGCCGGCCAGGATGATCGGATTCTTTGCGGCACTGATCAGGGCGGCGGCCTGCTCGACCTTTTCGACCGGCGGCTCCGGTTCCGGTGACCGGCTGACCGGCAGCGGCGTGGCGTCGATCTCCATCCCGGCGATATTTTCCGGGAACTCGATAAAGGTCGCGCCCTGCTTGGGCGTGAGCGCCACCTTGAAGGCCTTGCGCACCACCTCGGGAATGATATCGGGCTCGAGCAGACTGGCGGTATATTTGGTGACCGGCTCGAAGATGCGGGTCAGGTCCAGCACCTGGTGCGACTCCTTGTGCAGGCGCGTGGTAGCGGCCTGCCCGGCGATCGCCACCAGCGAGGCATGGTCCATGTTGGCATCGGCCACGCCGGTCAGCAGGTTGGTGGCGCCGGGGCCGAGCGTGGCCAGGCAGACGCCGGCCTGTTCGGTCAGGCGGCCGTAGACATCGGCCATGAAGGCCGCACCCTGTTCGTGGCGCACGGTGATGAACCGGATGGAGGAATCCAGCAGGGCATCCATCACGTCGAGGTTTTCCTCGCCGGGAATACCGAAAACGAATTTAACCCCCTCGTTCTCCAGGCAGCGGACGAACAGCTCGGCGGCTTTCATGCCGTCATGCGCCGCATACCTGCCTGCACTTGCTCGTCACTAGGGTGCGGCACTGGCGGCTGCGGGCTCGGCAGTCGCCAGCCTTTCCAGCTCCACCAGGTAATCAACCACGGCCAGGACACCCTCATTGCCATTGGTCACCATGCTCGGACCGGTGCTGTACTTGCCGTTGACGATCAGGGTGGGTACGCCGGTAATGGCATAGCGGCGCGTCATCAGGCGCGCATTGTTGACCTTGACGGCAACAGCGAAGGAATTGAAAGTCTTGTTGAAATCCGCGGCCGATACGCCCTGCCGCATGAAAAAGGCACGCAGAATGTCTTCATTCTTGATCTTGTTGTTCTGCTCGTGGATCGAATCGAACAGTGCGCGGTGGGTGTTGTCCAGCACGCCCAGCAGCTCGGCGGTGTAATAGCCCTTCGCCAGCAATTCCCAGCCGCCGCCCAGGATAGCAGGCATACGCACGAACTCGACATCGTCCGGCTTGGATTTAAGCCAGTTCTCCATGAACGGTTCCAGGTGATAGCAGTGCGGGCAGCCATACCAGAACAGTTCGACCACCTCGATCCTGTCGCCGCTGGACGTGGGCTGGGGGTTGGCCAGCTTCGTGTATTCCTTGCCCTCCACAAAGTTCCCGGCCGCGCACGCGCCCAGCGCATAGAACGGGATGAGCAGGATGATCAACCAACGGGACAGGATTTTCATACCACCAACTCCTTATATTTGATTGTTTGCGACATTACCGTGGTTCAGGGGCCACCGACAACTCGCCGCCGAAATGCAGCCCGCACAGTAATATACTAACGCCGGACACGGCGAAAAGGGTGACGGAGGCTGCCCGGCATGGCGCAGCACACGGTGCCGGCGGATACCGCCCGTTGCTGGCTGTGCACCGCTGGTACTGGCGATGTCCCTGGCGAGTACTCCCTGCTGTGACAGAACGTCATGCGAGGAAAAAGACAACGCTGGCTGCAATCAGTTCCGCCTGGCGGCTTGCGCCGGGCACGCCGCTACGCAGTGATTTCGCAGCAACAGACAGCAGAATCCCCCGGGAAGGCGCGAATTTCGGTCAGTGCAGTCCCTGAATGTAGTTGGCGACCGCGCGTATTTCCTTGTTGGTCATGCGCGATGCCAGGATCTGCATCATTTTCCTGGCATTTTCGTTAACACGCTTGCCCTCGGCAAAGCCATGCAGCTGGTTTTCGGTATACTGGGCGTGCTGGCCGCGCAGCGCCGGGTACAGGGCGGCCGGGTTGCCGGCGCCATCCGGACCGTGGCAGCCCATGCAGGCCGCAACGCCGCTGACCGGGTTGCCGGCGCGGTAAATGCGCTCGCCGAGCGCGAAGAATTCGGGATCGGAATCATCGGCAGCACCGATCTCGGCCTTCTGGCTGGCATAATAAGCCGACACGTCTTCGCGGCCCTGCGCGTCCAGCACGGAGGCCATCGGCTTCATGGTCACGTTCTCGCGTTCACCGGCCTCGAAGTACGACAGCTGCTTGACCAGGTAGTCCGCATGCTGTCCGGCCAGCTTCGGCCATTCCGGGTTGATACTGTTGCCGTCCACACCGTGGCAGGCCGCGCATTGGGAAGACTTTTCCTTGCCCGCGACCGGATCGCCCGCGGCGTGGGCCGCCTGCCATCCACAGCTAACAAGCAAAGTGATTGTAACTGCAAGCCAATTCTTCATTTCAATCCTGCTCCTGTATGCTCCTGCCGTATGCGTGCAGGCACTGCGCCGGCCGGTTATATGCTGCCCCCGGCCGCGACCGAAAAGGGCTCCTTTTATACCCGCCAGCGCCCGGCGGGTCAACCGCAAGATAGTGGTACCCGGCAGCTAAGCGGATAAAAACAAAGACACTTTCCATATGCATTCAAGTCACGTCTAATGCGCCCGGGACACCCTTTATGAACAACCGTTATCAACAGACACGCTTCCTGCTCGGTGCGCCGGATGCCCGACACGCGCCGCCGGACACCGGGGCCGAGGTCGCCTTCGCCGGGCGCTCCAATGCCGGTAAATCCAGCGCGCTCAATACCCTGACCGGGCAGCGCGCCCTGGCACGCATCAGCAAGGCACCCGGGCGCACCCGTGAAATCAATTTTTTCCAGGTCGTGGACGACCGGCGTCTCGTCGATCTGCCCGGCTACGGCTACGCGAAGGTTGCGCGCTCCGTCAAGGAACAATGGCAGCAGGGCATCGCACGCTACCTGGAAACCCGAGAATCGCTGTGTGGCGTCGTGCTGCTGATGGATGTCCGCCATCCGTTAAAGGACAGTGATCGCCAGGTGCTGGGCTGGTGCCACCTGGCCGGGCTGCCTACCCACGTCCTGCTGACCAAGTCCGACAAACTCAAGCGCGGGCCCGCCCGGTCCACGCTGCTGCAGGTGCGCCGGCAACTGGAATCGCTGCACCCGCAGGCCTCGGTGCAGCTGTTCTCCTCGCACAGCCGCACCGGCTGCGAGGATCTTACGGTGGTGCTGGACCGCTGGCTCGGATTCGAGCAGGACGCACAGGATGAGCAGACGTGAGACGTGAGGTGAAGAATGGCCACGGAATCCACGGAAGAACACGGAAAAAAAGACAGGTGCAGGGTGCACTCTTGCACCATTGCGTGAGACGTGAGACGTGAGACGTGAGTGTTAATCCTGCACTGAACTGGAATCAAGCTTTTCGTTTCACCTTTCACGCTTCACGATTTCAGGATAACAAAAGCCCGGCAGAACGGGGGAGGTTCGCCGGGCTTTCGAATGGCCGATCCTTGCGGATCGGTTGGAGGATTCGTCGCCCAGGGAGGGGAGCGAGCAGTACGCCTCCGTGCTAGGTGTGACTCGACTCGTTGAAAAAAGTTCCGGGTCGGGAGACAAAATGGCAGTGGCGCGGCGGTGTTCCTGGGCAAGGCCTGCGCGATCCGGGGGAAATCAGTAAATTTGCCGTACTATAAATTTAGTCAATTCTCTATAATAATAGATTAT
>JBATJF010000115.1:0-2024 GCA_049668345.1 Gammaproteobacteria bacterium | reverse complement strand
GTTTCGGCCTGCAGAACGTGGTGAACAATTTTGTCTCCGGCCTGATCCTGCTGTTCGAGCGGCCGGTGCGTACCGGTGACTGGATCGTGGTCGGCGACGTGCAGGGTTTCGTGCGCAAGATCAGCATCCGCTCCACGCAGATCGAGACCTTCGACCGTGCCGACGTGATCATGCCGAACTCTGACCTGATTTCGAACAGGGTCTCCAACCTGATGCTGAACGACCCCTGGGGCCGCATCATCGTGCCGGTCGGTGTGGCCTCCGGTTCGGACGTGAAGCAGGTCATGGAAATCCTGCTTGCCGTCGCCGGCGAGCACCCCGGTGTGCTGAAGAACCAGCCGGGCGTTTCGCCGCCCAAGGCATTCTTCACCGAGTTCGGTGACAGCGCGCTGCTGTTCGAGCTGCGCTGTTTCATCCGCCAGATCGACCGCAAGTTCGAGATCAAGAGCGACCTGAACATCGCCATCGACGCCGCATTCCGCAAGGCCGGCATCAGCATCCCGTTCCCGCAGCGCGACGTGCACCTATTCACCGCAGAGGGGCAGGGCAGCGACGGGCCGGCGAATGTGTAGGATGCGGAGAGCCGGCGAACCACTACGTCTGCAGGAGCGGCGTCATCCACAAACCTGTCCCCACCCAACTTGCAGGAGCGGATCTCATCCGCGATGAACACCACCACTCGAGACCCGCAAGGAGCGGATCCCGTCCGCGACCTGTCAGCTGGCCAGGCTGTAACCCAGGCCGATGGCCGCGCAGGCGCCGATCACGGGTATGATGCCGACCTTGTAGCGCCACAATGCAAGGAAGGCGGCGATGGTGATCAGCAGCGAGAACCACTCGAAGTGCCCGGCGAAGGGCGCGTCCATGCTGGCCTCGGGCCACAGCACATGCCAGGCGAAGAACACGGCGAGGTTGAGCACCACGCCGACCACGGCCGCGGTGATGCCGGTGAGCGGCGCGGTGAACTTGATATCGTGGCGGGTCGCCTCCACGGCCGGGCCGCCGACCAGGATGAACAGGAACGAAGGCAGGAAGGTGAAGAAGGTCGCGACCGTCGCACCCGCCATGCCGGCCAGCAGCAGGCTGTCGGGTCCGAACACCGCCTTGGTCCAGCCGCCGACGAAACCGACAAAGGCGACCACCATGATGAGCGGGCCCGGCGTGGTCTCGCCCAGCGCCAGGCCGTCGATCATCTGCGTGCCGCTCAGCCACCCGTACTGCTCGACACCGCCCTGGTAGACATAGGGCAGCACGGCATAGGCACCGCCGAAGGTCACCAGTGCCGCCTTGGTGAAGAACCAGCCCATCCGGGTCAGCGGGCCCTGCCAGCCATACAGGAAATAAAGCAGGCCCTCGACGAGCAGCCAGAGTCCCAGTCCGATGACCAGGTGGACCACCGTTGCACGCCAGCTGAACCTGGCCCAGTGTGGCGCAGGGCTATGGTCATCAATAAGGGCGGGACCGAACGACTTGTCGGAGGCGCCATGCCCGCCGCCGGCTCGGAACCGCCCGGGGGCGATGCGTCCGCCGAGCATACCGATCATGCCGGCCGCCAGCACGATATAGGGGAACGGCACATGCAGGGCGAAGATGGCGACGAAGGCGGCCGCGGCGATGGCCCACAGCACACCGTTGCGCAGGGCGCGCGAGCCGATGCGCCAGGCGGCGAACACCACGATGGCGGTCACCGCCGGCTTGATGCCGTAGAGCACGCCGGCCACGACCGGTACGTCGCCGAAGGCCAGGTAGATCCAGGTCAGCACGATCAGGATCGCCAGCGACGGCAGTACGAACAGCACGCCGGCCATGATGCCACCCCAGGTGCCGTGCATCAGCCAGCCGATGTAGGTCGCGAGTTGCTGCGCCTCCGGGCCCGGTAGCATCATGGTGTAGTTCAGCGCATGCAGGAAGCGGTGCTCGCTGATCCAGCGCCGGCGCTCGACCAGTTCGGTATGCATCATGGAAATCTGGCCGGCGGGGCCGCCGAAACTGATGAAGCCGAGCTTGAGCCAGTACAGCAGTGC
>JBATJF010000114.1:0-10944 GCA_049668345.1 Gammaproteobacteria bacterium | reverse complement strand
GCGCATGCAGGAAGCGGTGCTCGCTGATCCAGCGCCGGCGCTCGACCAGTTCGGTATGCATCATGGAAATCTGGCCGGCGGGGCCGCCGAAACTGATGAAGCCGAGCTTGAGCCAGTACAGCAGTGCGCTGCGGAAGCTGACGGGTGGCGGTGCCTGCTCCTGTTCCGTTGCCTCATTCGTTGTCGACATAACGTTATCCTGATTCTGCATGACCCGGTTAGTGTGCAATGCCGTCAGGCGAGGCGCGTCGGCAGCGCAGCATATTACAGGAGGGCGGTGTGCGGGAAGACCTGGAAGCTGATCGGGTGGTGGCCAAAAACAGATGGTCGCACAGTCCGTATGAATCCGTGTGTTGATCTGCAACAGCCAGATGGCTGACAGGCGAACAATAAACAGGCATAGCTACATGTTTTACATGCAGATTGGCCGTAATGTTGCCAGTTTTATCCTGCACGCACCTGTCTGGCGCTGCCGTTTCCACGTTTGATGTTGCTGCCTGTACTGACAATGGTGGTTCGTCGATATACGGTGTCGCCTCAAATATTTCCCGGTGCTGTCGATACTGTCCGGGAATGAATTTTATCTGGCCCGCCGGAAATGGATGACTGGCGCATGACACCGCGAGGGAGAGCAGCCATGCGTGACAGGATTGGCGGGCGCAGTCGCTGAGCAAAGACTGAGGCCAGACATGAAAAAACCCCCAAAGCCGGCCGACGAGGCAATCCGCATCGAGACACTGCGTGCGTTGGGCATCCTTGACACGGCACAAGAAGAGCGATTCGATCGACTGACCCGGTTGGCGAAGCGCCTGTTCGGTGCGCCCATAGCCCTGGTAAGCCTGGTGGATGAAGACCGCCAGTGGTTCAAGTCCAGCCAGGGTCTGGATGTAGCGGAAACCCCGCGTGATATTTCCTTCTGCGGTCATGCCATTCTGGAAGACGAGGTATTCGTGGTTCCGGACGCGGCGGATGACGAGAGATTCCATGACAACCCGCTGGTTGCCGGTGACCCGCGCATCCGCTTTTATGCCGGCTGTCCGATATCCGTGTCAAACGGCAGCAGGCTGGGTACGCTCTGCATTATCGATCATAAGCCGCGCGAGTTCAGCGCAGACGACCTGGCAACATTGCGCGATCTGACGCGCATGGTCGAGCAGGAGCTGACCGCGGCACGGCTGGCGACGATGGATGCGTTGACGATGCTTTCCAACCGGCGGGGTTTTGAAGAACTGACGGCACATGCGCTCGGCTTGTGCCGACGCCTGGACAGGCCTGCATCGTTGCTGTTTCTTGACCTGGATCTGTTCAAGCAAATCAACGACCGCTTGGGCCATGCCGAGGGTGACCAGGCGCTGCTAACATTCGCCAGGCTGCTGCAGGAGACGTTCCGCGAATCCGATGTGCTGGGCCGGCTTGGCGGGGACGAGTTTGCGGTGCTGTTGACCAATGCCAGCCATGAGGCACTGAACATTGCCTTGCACCGGCTGCGGCAAGCGGTCGACAGCTGCAATCAGGAGAGCTCGCGAGGCTACGACATAGCCTACAGTGTTGGCGCGGTGCGGTTTGATGCAGGGCGCCATGCCGGTATTGGCGACATGCTGGTCGAGGCTGACGCGCTGATGTACGAACAAAAGCGACAATCGCAGAAAAAAACAGGGACCGACTCCGGTCGGTGATCATAGCCGCTTCGCGGGATGCGGTGAGCCCGCGAACGGCATCGATAATTCAAATCCCGCGCCAGGGTGCGAAGCAGCCTGCGGCTGGTTTGGGCCTGAGTGACATTATCCCGGTCAGGCGTGCTATCGCGCAAAGCGAAAAACCTGCTTCCTGTCGGATTCAAGGACTCACTTTCACCCTGCGCTCCGTGGCGCACGTTCATCCTGAATATCGCGATACCGGACAGCCCCGGTCAATCCCGACGGGTCGGTGTCGCGGAAGGGCCCCGGGCCCGAGCATGCGTTCCGCGACGCTGCCAGGCCCGTACCTGGATTACTCGCGCAGCAGTCTGCCGACCAGTTTCTGAACCTGACGGCGGGTCTTGTCCGGCAGGACGGGGTGTTCCTGCTGCGACATCAGCCCGATGAAGGCCGAGCCGACCGGTTTGGCGCCGATGGTCCTGGCCGTCTGCCGCAGTTGCTTGAGGGTCGTGTAGAACAGCCGTCCCATCGGGCCGGGCGCGGCGCTGGACGCGATCAGGATGGCCTTCTTGTGGAGCACTGATTTGCGGAATTTCGGCGCATGCGCGCCCCACGGCCACCAGGCATAGACCACCAGCCGTTCCATGAAGCGTTTGAAGATGGCGGTGACCGCATAGAAGTTGGTGGGGGAGGCGAGGATGAAGCCGTCGGCCGCCTCGATCCTGGCTACCAGTTCGTGCATGCGGTCCTGGTGCACGCATTCGCCGGGCGCATCACCCGGCTGCTGGGTGCAGTGCCGGCAGTTGAGACAGAACTCGATGGGAAAATCGCGCAGTGCGACAATCTCGACCGTCGCCCCGGCCGCCGTCGCCGCCTCCACGGCTGCCGCGACCGCCTGGTCGATGGCGCCGTTTTCGCGGTAGGAGCCGTTGATGGCAAGCAGGTTCGTCATGGCGTCAGTATAGCCTGCCGGGCCGTCACGGCTTCTCGACGAGCGCCGCCAGCTGGTCTGCGCACAGTCCCCAGCCCTGGTTAAAGCCCGTCTGCTCGTGTGCCTCGCGGTCGGCGACTGTCCAGTGTCGGACCCGCGCCGTGTACCGGCTTTTGCCGTGCTCGTCCCCGAAGGTCAGGATCACTGTCATGAACGGCTTTTCCGAGGGTTCCCAGGCCTTCGTGCAGGCATCGGTAAACACGAACCGCTCATCCTCGATAACCTCCAGGTAGACACCGCGGTTCGGTATTTCGTTACCGTCGGGGTCGCGCATGACAACCCGGCTGGCGCCGCCGGGGCGGACGTCGAGCTCGGCATGCGGCGTGGTCCAGGGCAACGGCGCAAACCACTGCTTCAGCAGACCGGGTTCCGTCCATGCCCTGAACAGCCTGGCCCGCGGCGCGGCAATGATACGAGTCAATACCAGCTCACGCTCCGCGGTGGCGGCCACATCGGTTTCGGATGTCATGCTGGTCTCTCCGGTGCACGGTTCGTCGCAGTCGGGCGACAGCTTAACAATAGTATATTCCTGCGGTTAACATTATAGCCGTCACAAGCGTCGCCTGCCGGTAACAACCGTCGCAGTCGCCGCTGTCTCCAGCGGCGGTAATCCATTGTTATCGTGCGCTATTCAAGGTTGGCATGGCACTTGCAAATTTCCACGGTGTTGTTGACCTAACAAGGAGAGCCGGATGAACAACGCACAACCGAACATCATTACTACCAAGATTGACATCGTTGTACACGTCGACGAACAGCTGGATGAGCAGAACAGGCGGCGTGTCGAGCACGCCCTGTTGAAATCGGCAGGTGTCGAACGTGCGCACTTCAACGATGAACGTCAGCACCTGCTGGTCGTCGGCTACAACCCGGCACAGACCAGCTCGTCGCACATCCTGAAACTCGTCAAGCAGCACCAGCTGAACGCGCAGCTCATCGGCGGGATCTAGGCGGCGTCATCCCCGCCGTGCAGCAACGGAAGCCGTCTCGCCCGAGCAGGTAGCAGCAGTACGCGTCAGGGGGGGCAGGCTCCATAGAAGTGACTACAGGGGGCGGGGGGTGCATACCCTCCGTCCCCCGTCTACGGGCTAGTTGCCATTCTTCCCGGTGCCGGCCCACACATGGTGGTTATCGATCCACCTCAGGCTTATCCAGTACCACAAGGTGATCGGAACCATCATTGCAAACCAGCTCCAGTCCTCGATCAGAAACAGGTTTACAAGCCAGGCCGGGCGCGCGAAAAACAGGGGCCAGGGGATGCAGTAGAGGGTAAACACCGCGCAGGCCAGGATCAGCAATAACGCCCCCTTCCTCGTCGAGATGCTCGAGAAGGCGAGATAGACCCAGATTGGCATGTTGTCTGTTTTTTGCATGACTGATTCAGTAATGACTGTTCATGGCAGGTGGCCCGATATTTCGATCAGGGCTGATGAACGATCCCTGATGCGCCTTGATTCCCCGTTATAGGGCGGCGGCTGCATATTCGGCACTCAGCGTATGCGTTGCGCCGGCAGCCAGCTTTACCACGTCCGGTCCGGCATTGGTAGTCTCCACGCACAGCAGGTGGCGGTAGTCCTCGTCGCCCAGGTCGGCCATGCCGGCGGCGATGGCCTGCCACGGATTCCACACGACCGCACTTGCGCTGCCCCCGGCCTGGATGTTTATCACCCGGTTGTATGCGGCGTCGTGAATCTGTAACTCGCGATCCACGCCGGTGTAGATCCGGTCGACTTCCCCGCTGACCGTCACCGCACCCAGCTGGACCTTTTGCCTGCTGTTGTCGACCTTGTCGATATAGGTACAGTCTTCCAGGCCGCTCACCATGGTTTTGGCGATATCGCCTACCGCGAAATAGGTGTGCAGGGCCTGGCCCAGCTCGATGGGCTCATTGCCGCGATTGTGCGTGGTCAGTGCCAGCCTGAGCGTGTCGCCCGCCGTGATCTCGAGCTGCGCCTCGATATCCCCCTCCCACAGGGAGCGCGTCTGGTCATTCAGCGTCAGGCCGAGTAGCAGTTGCGTGGCGCCATTGTCCAGCGCCGCCGTGTTCAGAACCTCCCACGCCGAGGTGCGTGCAAAGCCGTGCGCCGGCCGGCCCTTGCCCTGTGGATCCGGGCCGAACCATGGCCAGCAGACGGGCACGCCACCCTTGATGGCCTTGCCGGCCTGGTAATACGCCCGGTCACTCAGAAACAGTACGTCGTGCTGCATTGCCTTCGGCTGCCAGGACAACACCTGTCCCGCATACAGCGAAACCGTTGCCCTGGCCAGGTCATTGCTGATGACGGCATTGGTCAATCCACCCTGGCCGGCAACGAACTTCAGGTGATTGTCGATTGCAAAACGCGCGTTGAGTGAGTCAAGTGGCATGGGGATACCGTGATTCCTTTGTTGATAGGGGTGGGTGAGCCCGGTCAATAGTAAGGGCTGACGCCACTGTTGTGTCAATATTGCATCGAATCAACAGGGTCAGACTCGATTGATTCTTGTTTTTATTTTTGCACCATTGCGACCTATACTCTGGCTCCCTTTCCAGCTTCGTGAATACTGCCATGTTTTATCGACTTTCCCTGATGTTGCTGTTCCTGTCCCTGTCCGGCTGTGCCACCTACCAGACACCGGGTGCCGGTGCGCTGTTGTCCGACCTGACGGCCTCCGGCGCGGGCGGTGTGGCGGAAAGACGCCAGCCGGGCGCGGCGTTTCCTGCGCGGATTGCGCTGGTGCGGGTGCAGGCGGCGGGCTATGGCACGACCAATCCCGCCTGTTACGGCACGGGCCGCTTCTGCGTAATGACCGTCCGCACTATCGAAGCCGAGCGGGAAATCCAGCGCCTCCAGCAGTTGCCGCAGGTCGCCGGGCTGCTCAGCCTGCCCCCGGACCGGCTCCCGCCATCGCTGGACACGGTCGATGAGCTGCGCCCGGCGGCCGAGGCACTTAATGCCGACCTGCTGTTGCTGTATACGCTGGACACCCGATTCAGTGTCGACCAGGCCAGGTACGACCCGCTGGCGGTCATCAAGCCGGGCTTCCCGCCGAACAGGAGCGCGCGTGTTACCGTGAAGACCTCGGCACAACTCGTCGACGTGCGTTCCGGCTTTGTCTACGGCAGGGCGGAAGCGACCTCCTGGCGTGATCAGAATGCCGCGGTGTGGGCAACCCGCGCCGCGATCGAGGATGAACGCCGGATCACCGAGCGCGCATCGTTCGAGTTGTTCATGGACAAGTTCGAGTCACTGTGGCGCGACGTGGTTGCCACCTATAAATAAGCCGGGGCCAGATACCGGATTCCGGTGATAGGCGAAAACGGTGATCTGACCCTGTATCAGGAACCGCTATAGAGTGTCGATCGCCGAGAGCATGGCGTCTGTGTCCATCCTGGACGCCCATGCCTCCAGGTCGGAGAGTGTGCCGTTCGCCTGGATGGTGATGTTGAAGACGCCGGTCTTTTTCGTCACACCCTCGTTGGGTGTGCTCATGTCCACCTTGGAAAGTTTTTTGCTGTCCTTCAGTGCCACCGGGTCGATATATAGCCACAGCTCGCCTTGTGCTTCGTTCAGCTTTTTCTTTCTGATGGCAATGACTCCGGGCCTTTCAAACACCACGGCGTCAGGGTCGATGCCGGTGCCACCGCCCGCATTGAATCGTACGTAAACCGACATCGGTTGTTTTTGCGGCGCCATCGATGCCGCGGCAGCCTGAGTTGCCAACATTTGCATTTCTTCCATCATCTTCATAATGGCCGCTTCATCCCCGCTGGCAATCGCCGCGGAATAGTTGGCCTGAAAATCCTCGGCAGCCTTCTCGGCGCCGGCCTGGCTGTCCTTCGAGGCCTTGTCGCTGTAGCGCAGGGACAGGCTCGAGCTTATCGGCCGGAATCTTCCCGCCTGGGCGGGATTGAAGTCGGTGGGCAGGTTGAACTCTTCGGAGTCCAGGACATACCCGTCAGGGTCGCCACCCAGGGCCGTTTGAACCGTCACCAGTTTTTTCTTGATGACGGCGACATCGTTGCGATCCAGGCTGGTATCCTGAGCGAATGACGGGTTGGGGCCGATCAGGGCAAGAATGAGAGCAAGGAAGAGTGTTTTCATTATTCCTCCGCACGGGTTGAAAACATGTACCGTTATCGATTCGGAGGCAGTATAACCCGGCGCATACAGGGAACGGAGGGATTCTTTTTAATCCCTCCGTTCCCTGTAGGTTGATAAAAGTGAAGCAGTGTCAGAACACTATCTCGCCTGATATTCCTGATAAATGTGCCCTGACATCATTGATTCTTCAGATAGATCTTCGATGCTTGTGCCGGGCCGAAAAAACAAGATGCCCATTGCCAGCAGAATTATGACGAACAAAAAGTTCCATTGAGTCATGCCGTCTCATCCTCCTTGCCCATGCCGGTTCTGGCCGGCATCGAACAGACGATAGTTTGCCGTGCTGCATTCAACAACCAATGCATAATCCAGGCCAGCCCGTATCTGTGTGTATGTCTATGATTTCCCGCAACGGTACGCTTGAAGACGGCTGACATTTATGACGGACATGTCAGGACTGACATGTCTGGCGGATAAGAATGTCATGCAAGGCAGCAATCAACTGCAATCAGTGGGGTCATTCATTCAGGAAACGCAGATTCGAAGACAGGGTTCAGATCCCGGTATTCCCTTATATTAGCGGGAACCCGATTCCGACCCCTGTTTCTGATTCGGCCCCTTTATTCCGGCCGGAACAAGGCTCGTGCGGCGTTGGCGATCGTTGTATGTGCGTAGCCCTTGACGAGCCAGGATATCGCAAAGGCAATCAAGGCAACTGACTCGGGCCAGAAAATGGATCTTCCGTTCAGACCGGCGACGCCCGCCCAGATAATGCTCCCGACTATCACTATTCCGCAAAGGAGGTACACCCTGTTGCGCCAGCGCTTGTCAGGTGCGACTTCCTCTCCAGTCGGCTTGATCCGGAATAGCCAGAGCGCGAATACCGCAAACATTGCGAAAAGAATGATGGCAAAAACATAATGCAGAACCCCTGTGACCGGGGACCACCAGGATAAAACGGGCACGCCAACCGGTGCTGCCGTGGGGAAGGCTGCTACTCCAAGTGCAGCAAATGCGGCGATGATAGAAGCCGCCCGGTCTGCCCAATAATACCTGTTATGGTAGCCACGGTAGGTAAACAGGAAAAGCGCGAGAGCGACCAGCATTCCTACAAATGCAGAAACCGCGCCGCTGTAGTAGTACGCGCTGATGGATTCCAGACTTCTCCATTGCGCAATACCATCCCTGACCACGGCCATGTAGATGAGTATGAGCGGGAGCACAAGACCTATATACCCGATGAGTTGCCGGTGCGCATGATCTGACAGATCATCAGGTCTGTACGCCGGCTGTGTCGCTGGTGTATTGGGTTGTGCAGGATCTGAACGAACCTTCGTCAAGGTCACCATTTAATCCTCCATGCTGAATCCAGAATACCGGGGGCAGATACGAGTTTCCGGAAATATATGGGAAAACTGTGCGGGTAATTGGTGTCAGAGCACAATTCATGATGATATTTGCGAAAACCGGGATCCAACTCCTGTTTTTCGATTACTTCGGTGGAAGCGTGTTCAGAAACGCCTCGCAGCGACCAATCCAGGATTCCAGGCCGTCATCTGATTCAAAGCCCCGGGTGCCGACATAGACAAAACCCTTCAGCGGCTTGCCCGTGAAATCCATTGCCCGGGCGTAAGGCTCCTTCAGCGCCGCCTCATATTGAGCGGGTCCTACACGGGCCATGAGCTCCTTTCCGAGCACACCGCAACACATGTGGCCGGAAACCATGAACGCGATACCGCCGAACATTTTCTTTTCAACGACATCGGTTCTGCGTTTGAAAACATCCCGCAACCGCTGTGCTACGTCTTCGTCATAGGCCATCGTGTGTCCAGCGACCCGGTGTCAGCACAGTTTCTTCAGATGTTCCTGGAAAAGTGTGCCGACAACAGTCATTCCCTTATTTTCCCGGTTTCAGGATGAATCCAGTCAGTGCGCCAGCCACGATAGACTCGGCCAGCACGCCGAAAAACCAGCCCCATGCCAGCGACAACGGGATTGGCATGTAGGAGTAGGAGCCAAAACCCATGGAAATGCCGGCGGCCAGTCCGAACAGGCCGCCGTACCGGATGCCTGTTGCGAAAGACCTTTCACGCCCCAGCAGTGCATAAATGGCGACGAAGCAGGCGCTGTATACCAGGGTAACGAGGTACATCAGCGGCATTTTCATTTCGTCCATCGGGCGCCAGAGGCTGGCGGTGGCCTCGTAAGCGGATTGAAGCAGCAGGCCGTGAATCACGAAGTCAAGAAGCGACCACGCAATGAATACCACGGTAATAGCCAGTAATGTGCGTTTCATGATGCTGCTACCTCCAGCTATCGGGTGTTCTTATGTAGCGTAGTTCATAACAATACTCAGTGCTATGACGAAATCAGCAGGGCCGTACATCCATTGATGTATCAATATTACATCGAATCAAACAACCCGGACCCCATAGATTCAGTTATGGCAGCCTGACCAGCGCTGTCGAAACAGATACACGTTCTTTCACCCGAGTCCTTTGGCGGCATGCCGCTCGCCGCGTATCCCTTTCCGCTGCAAAATTCACTGCAAAGCCTGCTGTCGGATTCTGGTCCTGTATTGCCGACGCCAAACTGATGAAGAATGATTAACGCGATCGGCAGCGCAGTTGCGCCGACCGAAACCCGAATATGGTTCCTGTCCAGGTCCGGGCTTGCTTCAAGCCTTTTTCCGGTTATGAATCCGGCGATGATGGAAGAAATCCAGAGTGCCAGGAAGATGAGTATGAAGAAGGCTGGCAGTATCTTTCCTGTTGACGGGGGCCAGGGATTGTCACCATAAACATAAATCCACATAAAACCGGCCAGGGCCCCAAAGATAGCAAAGGTGACTAGCAGGGAAGCAGCCAGGCCGGGTATGCCAAATAATATGGAATAGAGATAGCGTTTTTTCATTTCAGAGCCCTGATTTCAACCTCCACGACTCCCTTGTCGATGCTGGCAATGCGGGAAAAAGCGGCGCGTGTCAGGTCAATAATCCGCCCTCTGACAAACGGGCCCCTGTCATTGATCCTGACTCTGACGGATTTGCCGTTGGCCGGGTTCTTCACTAATACCTCGGTTCCGAACGGCAGGCTCCGGTGAGCTGCCGTCATGGAATTGTTGTCCAGTCGCTCGCCGCTGGCGGTCTTCCTGGACTGGAATTTCCTGGCGTAATAGGAAGCCATTCCCGTCTCGCTGTATCCGCTCAGGTCGGGAGGCAGCCTGCGCCCTGCAGGTCCGGTGCAGCCATCAAGAAACAAGATGCACAGCAGGACAACAGCAAGCGCAGCGCTGACCTGAAACGAATCGAAAGGGCCAGACTCCATTGATTCGCCAATATAACGCCTGATCAATCGAGTCTGACCCCAGTGATTCCAGGTAATTTCCGCGCTTCCTCTACCAGGTCATCGATGACGCTGCGGGCCTCGCCGGTATCCCATTCGAGATCGGCAAGCCCCACGTAACGCACCATGCCCGCGGCGTCGATGACGAAGGTCGTGGGCAGCACCTGGCTGCCCCAGGCCGCAAACTGCCTGCCATCTCTGTCAAGCAGTACCGGGAAGGTCATGCCCTGCTGTGTAACGAAATGGCGTACCCGATTTTCATCCTCCTCGACATCGACGGCGAGGATTTCAAAGGGCTCGCCTGCGTAACTTGCATGCAGCCGCTGCAGATTCGGGATCTCCCTGACGCAAGGCTGGCACCAGCTGGCCCAGAAGTTGACCAGCACCACGCGCCCCCGCAGATCGCTCAGCCGGTGTTCTGCGCCGTCCAGGCCGGACAGCACGAACTCCGGCGTCGGTATTGCATCCGGCAGACGGTGCAAGGCACCTGCCTGCACCGGTACGTTCCCAAGGGTAAGGGCGATCAGCAAGAGCACTGCCTTGAGGCATGGCGGAACATGGCCGGTCGGAAATTCGTGAGTGGATGGCAACCCGGAAGGGTGCCCGGAATCAAAGCCAGTCATCCCGGTAAAGCCTCCAAACTCGAAAGGATCAAGAGCGATTGGCTATCGATTATATGCCGTGGGAATCAAAAGGGTCAGGCCTGCATTGATTCGTCAATGTTTCGTCTAGTCAATCAAGCCAGATCCCGTTTTTCAGGGGTAGGATGTGCCAGATACAGAACGGCGGCCCGAAGGCCGCCGCAGCCGATTATTCTGTGTCTTACCTTGTCGTGGGGACAACGCACATCCACCTAGCAGTCAGGCAAGGCCCAACGAGGGTTTCGC
>JBATJF010000113.1:0-15657 GCA_049668345.1 Gammaproteobacteria bacterium | reverse complement strand
GAATCGGCGCAACCAGCCTGCGCGCGGAGTGAAATGCCGCCCAGATTGCCGCCAGCAGGCTGAGCAGCAGCACAATGGACAGGGTCAGCGAATAGCTGAATTTCAGCGGCGTGCGCAGGTAGGCCAGCTCGCGGTAGTGGGTAAATGACTCCTGCACGCTGTCAGCCAGGCTGCTGAAACGGTCGGAAACCTCGTAAAGCGCCTGCAGTGTGTATACCTCGCCGTCAGCACGGGCAGACAGTACCGGCACCAGCGCGCGCGCGAACAGGCCGCCTTCACCAACCGGATCGAGACCGATGTAATGCTGCCTGTTCCGGAGCAGCAGCAGGACCTCGCCCGGCGGCTGGTCGGGGATGATTTTCGACAGTTCCGCACTGCTCGAGGCCACGATGCGCCCGTCATTGCCGAGCAGCGTCAGCTCGGCAGCACCGCTTCTGACCCTGAGATCGTACAGCGTCAGAGAAACCGTGGCCGCCGGTGCCTCGGCGATTTCATCAGCCATCCGCACGGTAAGCTGCAGCACGTCACGCAGACGCACATCCAGCGCGGCCCGGCTCAGCTCGAGCGCATCATCAAGCCCCTGCTCGATGCGCACATCGAACCAGCTGTCAATGCCGCGCTGCAGGAATTGCAGGGAAAAATAGTAGACCACCGACACGGGTACCACTGACAATATGACGAACATGATGACCAGCCTGCTGGTCATCCTGGCACCGGCAACCTTCATGCGCCGCTGGCGTATGAGCTGGAATATATTGACGATGACCAGAATGCCAAGGATGACCAGACCGGCCGCGTTGACAATCAGCAATACTGAATACAGCTCACCGAAGCGTTCCGAGTTATGGGTCGCATCGCTCATCAGGGAGAGCGACACCAGCAGGAGCGTGAACAGCCCCAGCATGGGTAACATACCGAACCCGATACGTCTTACCGGGCCAGCGGCCATGCGTACCATTCGCCGTTCATATCCCAGTCCGAGGAAATGTAGGCAAGCAGTCGAACCGGTGTAGGCAGGGATTCGATATCCAGACTGCCGCGCAGGCGTACCTCATGGCGGCGCCGGCTATCCAGTGGTTTACTGGTCAGAACAAGCTTTTCGATCGTCCCAACGGCCTGCAATGCGTCGACGAGACGACTGTAATTGGCCTGTCTCCCTGTGTTCATATCCTTGACCAGGAAACTGCGGCTGAGTGCATGGTATTCGAGCCGCCTGACCTCCACATGCTCGACCACGACCGAATCCCACAACCAGTCATGTTTTCTGACCAGCTGCGACTGCAGTTCGAAGGTCAATGGCACGCCGTTATCCAGCGCTTCACGTGCACCGCTGCTGAGTCGTATGGAAAACTGCGCATCCAGCAGCCGGGAATTGTTGCTGACCCAGGCATGCGCATCGGCGATGCGGAATTCACCCGCTTGATCCGCGGCCAGCGGAGTCGACAAGCCCAGCGTCGCCAGCAGCACCAGCCCCAGGACGGACCAGAGCGACGCCTTGCCCGGCGGCATATCAGCCGGTAGCCCAGTCAGCTGCGCTTGTGCAAACATGCGAAATAGAACCCATCCATTGCGTCTTCGCCCGGAAGTACCTGCCTGCCATGCTCACACCCGCGTCCCCAGCCCGCCTCGATCGGGGTCTCCACAGCATCCCCGTGTTGCCCGAGAAAACGCTTCACCCGTCCGGCGTTTTCCGCGACCAGCACCGAACAGGTGCAATACAGAAGCATACCGCCTGGTGCCAGCAAGGGCCACACGGCGTGCAGGATGTCGGCCTGGCGCCTGACCAGCTGCACAACATCAGCTTGCCTGCGCAGCAGCTTGATATCCGGGTGTCGCCGGATAACGCCGGTTGCAGAGCAGGGGACATCCAGCAGGATCCGATCGAACGGACGACCATCCCACCAGTCGTCCGGATTGCCGGCATCGCCAGCCAAAAGCTCCGCGCGCAAACCCAGCCGCGCAAGGTTCTCGCCTACCCGAGCCAGGCGCCCGGCATCGATATCGACGGCCGTCACGTGGGCCGACGGCACCATCTCGAGGATATGCGCCGTCTTGCCGCCCGGCGCGGCGCAGGCATCCAGCACACGCTGCCCCTGCGCCGCTTGCAACAGGCCGGCCGCCAGCTGCGCCGCGCCGTCCTGAACCGATATATCACCACGCCCGAAACCCGGCAGCGTGTCAACCGGCCGTGGACTGGACAGGCGCACGCCCTGATCTGTCCAGGCCAGCGCTTCGGCCTCAATAGCCTGTTCCGCGAGCAACTCCATGTACTCATCGCGCGTCATGCGCAGCCGGTTGACACGCACACTGAACGGCGGTCGCGCATTGTTTGCCGACAGGATTTCCTGCCATGATTCCGGCCAGTCGACCTGTAACTGCTCGATCAGCCAGGCCGGGTGTGCATACAAGGCAACAGGATTACCGGTAATGAGGCCGGCAAGCCGCTCGCCATCGCGCTGAAAATTGCGCAGCACGGCATTGACCAGACCACTGGACCATTCCTTGTCCAGCGTGCGCACCGCCTGCACCGTTTCGTGCACGGCCACGCGTTGCGGCAACGCGAGCTGGTCAAGCTGGTAAAGCCCGACCAGCAGCAGGCACCGGAGGTCGAGATCACGTGACTTGAGCGGTTTCCTGAGCAGCTGCTCCAGCAACGCGTCCAGCCTGTGATACCAGCGCGCCGTACCGTAGACCAGTTCCTGCAGCAGCGCGGCATCCCGCCCGTCCGCAAAAGTGGACTGGATTGGCGGCAGGGCATCGGACAGCGACCGGCCGGACGCAATGACCTGCGCCAGCACGCGGGCGGCCGCGGCACGCACATCCTGCTTCATGATTCAGTCCGACCCAAGGCACATGCCGGTTATATCATGCGCATTGACGAAATCGGCAGCGCTCACCGGCCGCGCACCCGGCAGCTGCACCCTGAGCAGGCGCAGCAGGCCCGTACCACATGCCACGTCGATGCCTTCCCGCGTTGCCGCCACGACGGTACCCGGCGGCGCAGTCGCCATATCCGCCACCGGCCGCGCCTCCCAGATGCGCAATTGCCGGCCGAGACAGCGCGTCTCGGCAACCGGCCAGGCATTGAATGCACGCACCCGGCGCGCCAGCACCTCCGCGCTCTCTTCCCAGTCGAGGCGTGCCTCCGCCTTGTCCAGTTTTCGCGCGTAGGTAACCTGCGACTCGTCCTGGACGCGCGGTGCCAGGCCACCCTGTTCCAGGGCGTCGAGATTATCGGACAGCAACCGACCGCCCAGCTGCGCCAGTCGATCGTGCAGCTGGCTGGCCGTGTCATCCGCAAGGATCGCGCAGGTCGCGCACGCAAGCACCGGGCCGGTATCCAGGCCCGCCTCCATCTGCATCAGGCAGACCCCGGATTCGGTATCACCCGCAAGAATCGCGCGCTGGATCGGCGCGGCGCCGCGCCAGCGGGGCAGCAGCGAGGCATGCACATTGACACATCCCAGCCCGGGGATGGCCAGGATTTCCGGCGGCAGCAGCAGCCCGTAGGCAACCACCACCATCAGGTCCGGCCGCCAGGCCGCCAGCTTGCGGCCAGCATCACCCGCACGCAGGCTGTCAGGCTGGCAAACGGGTATAGCATGATCGAGCGCCAACTGTTTGACAGGGCTTGCGGCGATCCGCCGGCCCCGGCCGGCCGGCCGGTCGGGTTGTGTATATACCGCGACAACCTCGTGACGGCTGTCCAGCAGCGCCTGCAGGGTGGGCACCGAGAATTCCGGCGTTCCGGCAAAGACGATCCTCATTGCGCGTAGTTGTCTGCGAATACCAGGGGGCGCAACGTATATACAGTCACGAGCGGGTTACAAACGGCCGGAAAGTGTCTTTACAGTTCCCGGTGAACACGCGTGGCAGCACCGGAAATCGTTTCCGGACCATCCTGGCGCTGCTCCTTTTCGAGTTTCTTGCGGATCCGCGTGCGCTTGAGCTGTGACAGATAATCGACGAACAGCTTGCCATCGAGGTGATCTATCTCGTGCTGGATGCATACCGCGAGCAAGCCCTCGGCGCCCATTTCGAAAGTATCACCATCCCGCCCGAGCGCCCGGATTTTGACACGATCGGCGCGCTGGACCAGTTCATAGACGCCCGGTACGGACAGGCAGCCCTCCTCCATTTCCTCGACTCCGTCAAGTTCCAGGATCTCGGGGTTAATCAGATATAAAGGCTGGTTCCTTTCTTCCGATATATCGATGACGACGATCCGCTTGTCGACATTGACCTGCGTGGCGGCAAGACCGATCCCCGGGGCAGCATACATGGTCTCGAGCATGTCATTGAGCAACTGCCGAACGGCGTCATCGACTTGTTCGACCGGCCTGGCGACAGTGCGCAAACGCGGATCAGGGAAGTGCAGAATATTGAGGATAGCCATGTGATTGCCGTCACGAATCAGGAAATTTGTATCTAATATACTTTATCACAAAAGGCAATGTTGCTGTGTTCCGGCAATCGACAAAACGTTTTGTTCTGCGTGGGATTTCCGCTAAACTCGCGACTGTCCTGCCGCCATCCGTCAATAGTGTAACCAGTTTCCGGATACTGGAACCGAATCGCCAAGTAACTCGACGCAAAGGGATGCATATGTCAACCAAGAAACTGCTCGGAATGGTACTCGCCGCCCTGCTGACGACGGGCTCGTTGATTGCTGCGGACGTGGTACTCAATCCAGACCACCCGGATCGCTACGTTGTCGTCAAGGGCGACACGCTGTGGGATATCTCAGGCAGATTTTTGCGTGATCCCTGGATGTGGCCGGAGGTCTGGTATGTCAATCCCCAGGTCGCCAACCCGCACCTCATCTACCCGGGCGACATCCTCAACCTGGTCTATGTAGACGGCAAGCCCCAGATTCGAGGAACACGTGGCGACGTCAAGCTGTCCCCGCAGATTCGCGAGGAAAGCCTCGAAAATGCCATACCGACGATCCCGCTTGACGCCATCAAGCAGTTCCTGACCCGGGTGATCGTGGTCGAGGAAGGCGAAATGGAGAACAGCCCGTACGTGGTCCAGGCGGCGGATGAGCATGTCATCACCGGTGCCGGCGATCGCATCTACGTGCGCGGCATCGAAAACCGCGACGTCACCCTGTTCGACGTCTATAAACCGGGTGGTCCCTATATCGATCCCGACACCGGCGAAGTACTTGGCTATGAGGCGTTATATGCCGGTACCGGCCCCGTGCAGAGTTTCGGCGATCCCGCCACAGTCAAGCTGACCGAGACCTCGCGCGAGGTGCGTGTCGGTGACCGGCTGCGGCCGGCAGATCGCTCCGACCCGGTCATTCATTTCCAGCCACATGCCGTACCCTCCGGTACCGAGGGTCACATCATTTCCGTGATCGATGGTGTATCGCAAATTGGCCAGTTCAATGTCGTTGCACTCGATCTGGGCGCGCGTGACGGCATGGAAATCGGCCATGTCATGCGCGTTTACCAGCAGGGCGGGCTCATCAAGGACACTGTCAGCAGCAAGTACGGCAAGACCGTCAGGCTGCCTGACGAAGAGGCCGGTGTCGTCATGGTGTTCCGCACCTTCGACAAGGTCAGCTTCGGCCTGATCATGGCGGCGACCCGCGCCATCCACGTCAACGATTTTGTACGCACACCCTGATCCGCGGTAGGCCTCGTCATCCATGCGCATTCGCGCATGGATGACATGACGGCTGCGGCATAGCGGTTATACTGGGCCCCATGGCCCCGACCCCGCAGGCGCCCGACACCCGTTATCTTTCCGACTGGTTGACCGTATACCACGCCCCCCGCGTGGGTGCGGTACTGTTTCATCGGTTGCTGGACCGGCTTGAAAACCCGGCGGCAATCCTGGCCGCCAGCAGCGGCGAACTGGGCAGCCTGGGACTGCCAAGCGAAGCCATCGACGCCCTCAGGCGACCTGACCTGCGCGCCATCGAGCGCGATCTCGAGTGGGCGCAACAAACGGGCAACCACATCATGACCTGCCGGGATCCCCGCTGGCCCATACTGCTGTCACAGCTGCCCGACGCACCGCCGCTGCTGTATATACACGGAAACGTGAACCTGCTTGGTGAACCGCAACTGGCCATGGTCGGCAGCCGCAATCCGACCCCTGCCGGCGAGCAGACAGCCCGGGATTTCGCGCGTCACCTGTCCGCTACCGGCCTGATCATCACCAGCGGCCTGGCACTGGGTATCGATGCTGCCAGCCACCAGGGCGCACTGGATGCCGAGGCGCCTACGATTGCCGTAATGGGCACCGGCCTCGACCGCGTCTATCCCGCCCGGCACCGCGACCTGGCCCGCGCCATCGCCCGTGATGGCGCCCTGGTATCTGAATTCCCGATCGGGACCCCGCCACTGGCGGAAAATTTTCCGCGTCGCAATCGCATTATCAGCGGCCTGAGCATTGGCACGCTGGTCGTGGAAGCGGCGTTACGCTCGGGCTCGCTGATCAGTGCACGCTACGCCACCGAACAGGGACGCGAGGTATTCGCCATCCCGGGCTCGATCCACAACACGCTGGCACGCGGTTGCCATGCCCTGATCCGCCAGGGCGCCAAGCTGGTCGAAACGGCGCAGGATATTATCGACGAGCTCGGCCCCCTCGCCGGTGCCTGCCAGCCCGTCACGGCGGCTGACCCGGCCGAGCCCGGCCAGCCGCGGGTACTCGCCGATGATTATCTACAACTTATTGAAGTTATTGGCTTTGACAGCACATCGATTGATCGGCTCGTGACAGTAAGCGGATTGACGCCAGCTGAAGTTTCCTCCATGCTCCTGCAACTTGAAATGGATGGCTATATCGCCTCCAGCCCCGGCGGCATTTACAGCCGATTGAAATAGAAGGGTTTTTAATGAAAGAAGACGTCTTTGACGTGCTCATGTACCTGTTCGAAAACTATTATATGGATGACGAGAGTCCGCTCGCCCCGGAACGCGAGGTCGTCGAGCTGGAACTCAGCAAGGCCGGTTTCCCGACCCGGGAGATCGACCAGGCTTTCAGCTGGATGGAGGGTCTTACCCGCGACCGCGCACCGGCCACCCTGCAGGCTGAGCGCTCCACCCGTCTGTTCTCGGCCAGGGAAATGGAACGACTCGACACGGAATGCCGTGGCTTCATCCTGTTCCTGGAGCAAATGGGCGTACTGAGTCCGGATGCCCGCGAACTCGCCATCGACCGCGCCATGGCACTGGAAAGCGAGGACCTCGATCTCGACCAGATGAAATGGGTGATCATGATGGTGCTGTTCAACCAGCCCGGCGAAGAGGCTGCCTATGCCTGGGTGGAAGACCTCGTGTTCGACAGCTCCGCCCGCAACCTGCACTAACCGCCCGAACCATCACAACCGGCCGGCTGACCGGCCCAGTCGCAACCGATCGCAATGAGCAAGAACCTCGTCATCGTCGAATCGCCTGCCAAGTGCAAGACGATCAAGAAGTACCTCGGCAAGGACTACGAGGTCATGGCGTCCTATGGTCACGTGCGCGACCTGATACCCAAGGAAGGTGCCGTCGACACGGAACATGACTTCGCCATGAAGTACCAGCTGATCGAGCGCAACTCGAAACATGTCGACAACATCGTCAAGGCCATGAAAAAGTCTGACGCCCTGTTCCTCGCGACTGACCCCGATCGCGAAGGCGAGGCTATCTCATGGCACCTGTGCGAGCTGCTCAAGCAGCGCAAGGCACTCAAGGACAAGGCCGTACACCGTGTCGTGTTCAATGAAATCACCAAGCGTGCAGTCAACGAGGCGCTGGAACACGCACGCGACCTGTCGACCGAGCTGGTCAACGCACAACAGGCGCGGCGTGCGCTCGACTACCTGGTCGGTTTCAACCTGTCACCGTTGCTATGGAAGAAGGTGCGCCGCGGCCTGTCGGCAGGCCGGGTACAAAGTCCTGCACTGCGCATGATCGTAGAGCGCGAAATCGAAATCGAGAATTTCAAGCCGCGCGAGTACTGGACGCTGGAAGGCGACCTGAACAGGGACAAGCAGGATTTCGTGGCGCGTCTAACACACCTGCATGGCGAAAAACTCAAGCAGTTCAGCATCAACAACGACAAGACAGCCGGCCAGGCACGCACGGAACTGCTCAAGGCCGCCGGTGGCAAGCTGGTCGTCGAGGAAGTCGAGAAGAAACAGCGCAAGCGTAATCCTGCCGCACCATTCACCACCTCGACGCTGCAGCAGGAAGCCTCGCGCAAGCTCGGGTTTACCGCAAGCCGCACCATGCGCGTCGCGCAGCAACTTTATGAAGGCATGGATATCGGTGGTGACACCGTCGGTCTGATCACCTACATGCGTACCGATTCGGTCAATCTCGCCCAGGAGGCGCTCGAGGAGTTGCGTGAATTTATACCCGAGCGCTATGGCAAGGGTGCACTACCGCACCAGGCACGCGTCTACAAGACCAAGGCCAAAAATGCCCAGGAGGCCCACGAGGCGATACGCCCGACCTCCATCCGCAACACGCCCGACGAGATAAAGAAATACCTGAACGCCGAACAGCTCAGGCTGTATGACCTGATCTGGAAGCGTACCGTCGCGTGCCAGATGATACATGCCACCTTCAACACGGTCAGCGTGGATTTCGGCTGCGGGGAAGGCAATCGCTTCCGCGCTACCGGTTCGGTCGTGGTCGACCCCGGTTTTATGGCCGTTTACCAGGAAGGCGAGGATGACAAGAAATCGGATGGCGACGAAAAGCTGCTGCCGCCGATGGAGAAGGGCGACAGCTGCGAACTGAAAGACATCCGGGCCGACCAGCATTTCACCGAACCGCCACCGCGCTTCTCCGAAGCCAGCCTGGTCAAGTCACTCGAAGAGCACGGCATCGGGCGCCCCTCCACCTATGCCACCATCATATCGACGCTGCAGGCACGTGAGTACGTGACGCTGGAAACCAAGCGTTTCTACCCGACCGATGTGGGCCGCGTGGTCAGCAAGTTCCTGACCGAACACTTCACCCGATATGTCGACTACGACTTTACTGCACGCCTTGAGGACGAACTGGATGCGGTTGCGCGCGGCGAAAAAGACTGGGTGCCGGTGATGCAGGATTTCTGGAAACCCTTCAAGCAGCTGGTCGACGACAAGGAAACCAGCGTGTCACGCAGCGATGTGACGACCGAGGCCACGGACGAGGCCTGCCCGAAGTGTGGCAAGCCGCTCAATATCCGGCTCGGACGGCGCGGCCGGTTCATCGGTTGCAGCGGCTACCCGGAATGCGATTACACACGCAACGTCGACGATGAGCACGGCAGCAGCGAACCCGAAAAAGTGGAAGGTCGCAGCTGCCCGGAGTGCAAGTCCGATCTCATCATTCGCAGCGGGCGTTACGGCAAGTTCATCGGCTGCAGCAGCTACCCGGACTGCAAGTACATCGAGCCCCTGGAAAAGCCGGCCGACACCGGTGTACAGTGTCCGCAGTGCAAGCAGGGCAACCTCCTCAAGCGCAAGTCCAGGCGTGGCAAGATCTTCTATTCCTGCGCGCGCTACCCCGAATGCGACTACGCGATCTGGAACGAACCGCTGGCAATGCCGTGCCCCGAATGTAACTGGCCGATCACGTCCGTCAAGACCACCAAGCGGTCTGGTACCCAGCGCGTCTGCCCCCAGCAGGATTGCAAGTTCGCCGAAGAATGGGATGAACCGGCAACCGAGGCCGCGGATCAATCCTGAACATTCCGATGTCCATGAACTGGCATATTCGCGAGGCGGTGCGCAACCTGGAAGCCGGCGGCGTAATTGCCTATCCAACCGAGACCGTGTACGGGCTGGGTTGCGACCCGTTCAATGCCGCCGCCGTGCTGCACCTGCTGACGCTCAAACAGCGCAGCATCCGGCATGGCGTGATCCTGATTGCCGACAGCTTCGACCAGCTCGAGCCCCTGCTGACGCCGCTCGCGCCCGCCGTGCACAAGCGCGTGGCCCGGCCGGCGACACCCCCGGTGACCTGGGTGCTGCCGTGCCTGCCTGATACACCCGCCTGGCTGACCGGCGACCACGACACCCTGGCCGTACGGGTAACAAGTCACCCGGTCGCCGCTGAATTATGCAAATACTGGGGTGGCCCGCTGGTTTCAAGCAGCGCCAATCTGCATGGCCGCGCGCCGGCCACCAGCCCGCTGGCGGTACGCAAGAACTTCAACGGGCAGCTGGATTACATCCTGCATGGCAGCGACTCCGCCAGCAACATCCCGAGCAGCGTGCGTGACGGTCTCAGCGGCAATATACTGAGACTCTGATCACTACACCGACTGAACATGACTCCATCGGCCATCGGCAAGCAGCACATCGAGCAGGTTCGCGACTACCTGCTGTCCCTGCAGGACATCATCTGCGATGCCTTCCAGCGACTCGACGGCCGTGCCGGCTTCATCGAGGACAGCTGGCAACGCGAGGAAGGCGGCGGTGGCCGTTCTCGCGTGATGGAAGGCGGTGCGGTATTCGAGAAGGCCGGCATCAATTTTTCGCATGTATACGGCGCAGCCCTGCCGCCGTCGGCCACGGCCAGCCGTCCGGAACTCGCCGGCCGCAGCTTCCAGGCCATGGGTGTGTCCCTGGTCATCCATCCGCATAATCCCTATGTCCCGACCTCGCACGCCAACGTGCGTTTTTTCGTCGCGGAAAAGGACGGCACCGACCCCGTCTGGTGGTTCGGCGGCGGTTTCGACCTGACACCCTACTACGGTTTCATCGAAGACGCAGAGCAGTGGCACCGCATGGCAAAAGAGGCCTGCACACCGTTTGGTGACGAGGTCTACCCGCGTTACAAGCAATGGTGCGATGAATACTTCTACCTGAAACACCGCGCCGAGCCGCGCGGCATCGGCGGCCTGTTCTTCGATGACCTCAATGAGAAAGGCTTCGAATATTCCTGCGCGCTTATGATGAGCATCGGCAACCATTATCTGCCGGCCTACCTGCCGATAGTCGAGCGCCGCAAGGACATCGAGTACGGGGCGCGCGAGAAGGATTTCCAGCGTTACCGGCGCGGCCGCTACGTGGAGTTCAACCTGGTATACGACCGCGGTACCCTGTTCGGCCTGCAGTCCGGCGGACGCACCGAGGCCATCCTGATGTCACTGCCTCCGGAAGTGAACTGGCGCTACAACTGGCACCCGGAGCCGGACACGCCTGAATCCGAACTGTACGATGTATTCCTGAAACCGCGTGACTGGCTGGCCGATTAGACCTCGCCATCGATCGACCGGCATTCCCGGATATAACAAACGGCGATACCGGCGCCATCGCGGCGCACCACTGCGACCCTTGCCGAATCGACTGCCGTTACTGTCTGCAGATCGACACCGCTGCCGCCCTGCCTGCATGAAAATGCGCGCGAGATCTTGCAGTGGCTGATTCAGTCTGTTCTGTCACGTGGCTGTCATGATCCTGTAACAGGATGGTCCTATTCTGTTGCGGTGATATCCAGCACGCCGTAACAGGCTCCAAACCATGTCCATACAAGCACTACCGGCCGGCACCGGGCACCTGGTCGACCTCCTCGATGAACTTACTGCACTGAACGAGGACGTCCAGCGCAAATCCGCTGCACGGCTGGCACCGTATCGCGCACGCTATCCGCAGGGATTTTCCGCTGCCGCACGCAACCTGGCCGATTATCTCGCCCTGCGCAGCCATGAACTGCGCCCCCTGCAGGAACGCCTGGTCGCCGCCGGGCTTTCATCGCTGGGCCGTGGCGAATCACAGGTATGCGCAAGCCTGGCACGTGTTATCAACATGCTGGGCAACGCAACGGGGGTTGCCACGCACGCAACCTGCCCGGATGACAGTGCGCCACAGCTGGTGCGCAATACGGAGTTTCTGTTTGGCACATGCAGGTATGATCGCCATTCGCGCATCATGGTGACGCTGCCGGGGGAAGCGGCGGCACAGCCGGACCTGATCAGGAACCTGGTCGAAAACGGCATGGATTGCGCCCGCATCAACTGTGCCCATGACAATCCGGAAACGTGGCAGCAGATGATCGCACACGTACACGCAGCGGCACACGCCGTCGGCACGAGCGTGCGTATCTTCATGGATCTGTCCGGCCACAAGATCCGAACCAGCACCGTAAAGACCGGACCCGCTGTCAGACACCTGCAGGTAAGCAGGGATGACTACGGCCATGTCACACGACCTGCTGGAATCATACTCACATCAAAACCGCTGGACACAAGCCCCGACGTTGAACGACCTGACTTGCAGCGCCTGCCCGTCGATGAGGAACTCTCCCGGCAACTGCGTCCCGGCCATTCGCTGCATTTCAGGGATACGCGCGACAAGCACCGTGTATTGCGCGTGACAGAACGGCTGCAGAGCGGCGCCTGGCTGGCCGAGTGTGATGGAAATGCCTACGTTACACCCGGCACCCGTCTGCGCTGGCAGGGCCTGTCGCAGGACAGGCAGCTGATCACAAGCGATAAGTACTGCATCGGTGATTTCACCGGCAAGCCACAGGTCATCCGCCTGTTCCCTGGCGAGCTGCTGTTGCTGCGGCGTGACAATCAACCGGGCATGGCTGCATCAACCACCGGTGACGGCAGTGTGCGTCCCGCACAGATCGGCTGCTCCCATCCCGACATCGTCACCTTGCTGCGGGTCGGTGACAGTGTCTGGATCGATGATGGCAAACTCGGCTGCATCGTCACGGAAACCCGTGCCGAGGGCGCACTGCTAAAGGTCACGCATGCCGGTCCAAGGGGTGCACGCATACGCAGCGGCAAGGGCATCAATCTCCCGGATACAGCGCTGCCACTGCCGGCACTCACTGCGAATGATCTGGACGACCTGGACTTTGTGTGTGCACATGCCGATATTGTCGGCTTCTCGTTCGTCCGCCGGCTCGATGATATCGACGTCCTGCGCCACGAGCTCGCGACGCGCGGCAAATCATCGCTACCGATCGTCCTTAAAATCGAAACGGCCGCTGCCGTAAATAACCTGCCCGACCTGTTGCTGGGAACCCTTGGCCAGCATGCGCTGGGTGTGATGATCGCGCGCGGCGACCTGGCCGTCGAACTGGGCAGTGTGCGCATGGCGGAGATCCAGGAAGAAATCCTGTGGATCTGCGAAGCCGCCCAGGTACCGGTGATCTGGGCGACCCAGGTCCTCGATACCCTGGCGCGCAAGGGCGTGATTGCGCGTCCGGAGATCACCGACGCCGCCATGAGTGTGCGTGCCGAGTGCGTGATGCTGAACAAGGGCCCGTTCATCATCGACGCCGTGAGTGTACTCAAGAATATCCTCACCCGCATGGACGCCCACCAGTACAAAAAAGTCTCCCGGCTGCGGCGGCTGCACTGGTGATATGCCGGCCCGATGATCTGTCTCGCTCAGAGACGCAGAGAAGATGATGTGAGGATTATCTGGCGCCAGGACCCAAAGGCGCGAAGAAATACCACTGCAGAGCACAGCGAAAACGCAGAGCATTTCACCGCAACCTCGCAGCCTGTGACCACGGCGAGGCAGGGTGCAGTGAGCCTGCGCACCGTATCCTCGACAACGCCCCTGACACAAAAAAAACCCGCCTTGCGGCGGGTTGAAAACGCTTTTCAGCGTCGGAGGAGCCCTTCAATGCACAGTGCTATGACTAACAACTTCTGAGATGGATCCGGGCCACCGGGGCCATTTCACAAGACGCTGTGTGCGCGCTCTTGCTTAGGCTATCGACGCCAGGGAAGGTTTCTTTAGAGGGAATGCCGGTATTTGCGGACCGGTGATACGCGCTAGTAACTTACTGTAATTATTATATTTTAATATTCTACGCGCACCATATTAGTGCGCCGCCGCCGCACCCAGGAACTGGCCCCGGCGGCGGTCAGAATGCACCAGAAGGCGAACAGCGCTCCCGGCAGGGCGGTCTCGGGAGAAAAGTGTTTCAGCGCCAGCGCCACGCCCAGCCCGGCATTCTGCATGCCGATTTCGATGGCCAGCGTCAAACGGTGTTCCGCATCAAAGCCATACAGGCGCGCCAGCCCCCAGCCGGCCAGGTAGCCGAGCACATTGAGCAGGATCACCATGGCAACGACCCAGCCCCCGACCACCGCCAGCCGCTCCTGGTTGGCCGCCACCGCATAGCTGCAGATGACCACGATCGCCACCGCCGCGACGGCTGGGGACAAGCTACGCGCCAGCTCCAGGTGCCGCCCCAGGACACCGCGCAGCAGCATGCCCAGCCCGAGCGGCACGACCACGGTCAGGATAATGGTCCGCATCATCGGCCAGAACGGGATCTCCAGGATCGCCCCGCCCAGCCATTCCACCAACAGCGGCGTCAGCACGGGAGAAAGAAACGTCGCCACCGTGGTCAAGGCCACGGAAAATGCCACTGCACCCCCTGCCAGGTAAACCATCACGTTGCTGGCCATGGCGCCGGGCGCGCAGGCGACGATGATGATACCCAGCCGTACTGCCTCCGGCAGCGGGGCCAGCAGGGCAACGGCGAAGCCCAGCGCCGGCATGACGCTGAACTGGGTCAGTACGCCGAGCCCGATGCGGCCGGGCTTCTGCAGGGTCTCGCGCAGCTCGTCGATATCCAGCACCACGCCCATGGCGAACATGGTGGCAGCGAAGAACCAGAGGAAACTCGCGCTGAACACCAGGAACAGCGGCGGGTACAGGTACGCGGCCACGGCGCCGAGCAGGGTGACCGGCGCCAGCTGGTTGGCGATGAAACGGCAGATCGCGGTCAGCACGGACATGACGGCGCGCACCTAACCGAGGGTATCGAGATGCGGCCAGGCGGGCTGGCGCCGGTCACCATGTTGCAGGCGGCGGATCACGGCGGCCTCGTTCAGCAGGGCAGGCAGGTCCGCAGCAGCGACCGGGGTATCCGAGAACGGCAGACCGGCGAGCAATTCGTGTTCGCGCAGCAGCCGGAAATAATCGGCTGTCTCCAGCAAGGGGGCCGCATGCCGGAAGCCGCGCGCCAGGTGCGTCAGCGCCGGGTGCAGCTTGCGGCTGGCCAGCAATTGCCCGTGAACGAGTTCCTGCAGGGCGGCTTCGCGTGCGGACTGCGCCGGCTGCTGCCATGACATTGCGGGCGACCCGCGCGGTTCCTCCTGCCAGAATCGGCAGATCTGCAACAGTACCTGCAACGGTCCGCTCGATACACCACTGCGCAGCTGCAGCTGGATTGCGCGCTGTGTTGCCGACAGCAGGAAGCCGGCAGCTTTCGCTGACAGTGGCGTGGCATACCAGTCGGTCAGCGCATAGTCCGCGCCCGCCAGCAAACCGGCCAGCGGCCCCTGCGGCAGCACGACCGTAACAGGCTGATTTACTGACCCGGATTTCATGAAAACCAGCTTACACGCTGTGCCGTGGACGTGGTAGCCGCATTTCACGCTGGGGGGACTGACCGCGACCGTGATGCGCTGTACACTCTCCCGGTGACCCAGCAGGAGCAGCAAAGTGAGTGATTACACAACAAACCGTGGCCGCTATCCCGTCACCCGCATGCGGCGTATGCGGCGTGACCGCTTTTCCCGGCGCCTGATGCAGGAAACGGCGCTGAGCAGCGCCGACCTCATCTATCCGGTTTTTATCCTGGAAGGCAAGAACCGGCGCGAAACAGTGGACTCCATGCCGGGCATCGAACGCCTGAGCATCGACACGCTGGTTGACCTGGCTCACGGGATACACGC